>NZ_JANQVQ010000059.1:0-9429 GCF_030730205.1 Paraglaciecola sp. | reverse complement strand
TTATTTTGCCAAACAGGCAGCCGCCCTTCTGAAAGCTTAATCCTTAAACTTAAACCAAGCCACCACATTGCCAGTTTTTAGGTGATGGCTTGGTTTATACCAACAGATATTAGTGCCACAAAAACGCAGAAATCTGACGATCAAATAGCCAACCTGAAAATACTTTTTCAGCGCTAGTACTATGTTTTTTTGCGGCGCCAAAGCATACATGCAAAGGCATAAGATGTTCTTCACGAGCATGACAATATCTTGCCGCAGGGGCTGCTTCCCAATTAAGCAGGCGCTGCGAAGTTTGCTCTACAGGCCGTAACAATAAGGTGCTGGTTAGCCATTCGTCAAACACGATACTGTGTTGTTTTGACGCCGCTCTACCATGAAACGACATGCCAGAACCGACGATTAAGATGCCTTGTTCACGCAGTGGGGCAAGGGCTTCACCTAACTTTATATGTTTTGCGGGGTCGAAAGATTTCAATAAAGAGACTTGCACCACTGGAATGTTCGCTAGCGGATACATCAGCATAAGCGGTACAAATGTGCCGTGGTCAAAGCCTCTGTGTTCATCCAGTTGACTAGCGATGCCTTTGTTCGCTAACAACCTACTGATAGTCTGTGCCAGCTCAGGATTACCGGGAGCGTCATACCGATATTCATACGTTTCTGGCGGAAATCCACCATAGTCATACATCATGTCCGGAGCGGGGGATGACGAAATACGGACCTCGTTACTTTCCCAGTGAGCACTGATCATTATAATGGCTTTAGGTACTGGCATCCGCTGTGGTATGTCACGCAAAAACGTCACCAAGTTTGCATGTCCTGGTTCACCGAGCAGAGGCATCGGCCCTGCTCCGTGAGGTAGGTACAAAACAGGCATTAGTTGAGATGAGTGACTCATCTTAGGCAGCTTGTTGCTTACGTAGAGCAATGATGCCACCTAGTAAGGCGATCAAAATTATCGCAGGCACTGCGTTTGCAACGCTTTCATAAGCAACGTGAAAGTAGGTGGCGCCTAGCATAATGATAATCAGGCCAGATGCTGCATAAACACTCAGTTTTCGTAACCATAAGCCAATTGCACCGGCTAATTCACTTGCACCAATAAAATAACCAAACCAAACGGGCAAGCCCATTAAGGCAAATGATTTATGTAATTCTTCAACGCCGGCTAACTTTCCTAATCCTGCGGCTAAAAAGGCAAGAGTGCTAAGGCCTAACAAAACCCATAAGGTGATTTTTTTTGCTTTACTCATAATTAATTTCCTAACGATTGTATCTGTTTTTAAAAAAAGTTTGGGTACAGCCTTATCGACCAAGTTACGTGTTGATGGATAAGTGTGAATACTTGCAACAGAGTGTAATGAAGTCATAACTTAAAAAATATTGAACATTTATTAATTAGTTATAAACTAAATGTTTATGAGTTGGGGTGATAATGAAACTTGAACAGTTAGTGATGTTTAAGGCGGTAGCGGATTTCGGCTCTTTAAGCCAAGCCAGTCAAGCCTTACATAAAACCCAGCCCGCTATCAGTCAGGGAATTCGGCAATTAGAATCAATCTTAAATGTGCAATTATTTAGTCGCGCAGCATATCGTTTAACTTTAACTCAAGCGGGAAAAGCGGTGTATCAACATGCACAACGTTTGCTTGATGAAGCGGCGTCGTTAAAACAAGCGGCAAACAATATTGCTGCGGGCAATGAAATCAGTATTACTATAGCCATTGAAGCCGCTTTCGACTTAAAAGGCATATTGCCCTTACTTGAGAGTGTGCAAAGTCAATTTCCTAATACTCAAATTGTGTTAAAGCAAGAATACCTATCAGGTGCTTTGGATTTATTGCAGAAAAAACTGGCAACTTTATGTATTTCTCCCGCAGAAGGAGGCGTATTTCACCAAGGAAATTTCGAATGTCATCTTCTTAACTCTGGTGTGCTGGTTAATGTTGCTTCACCCCGTTTAGTCGCGCGCCATCCCCAGCTAGCTACCCGTACTGAATTGATCAATGAATATCAGATAGTGGTGCAAGATTCTGGCAGCGGTACACGGGATCGAGATTTTGGGGTGCAAGTAGGTCAACGCCGTTGGTATGTAAATGATTATGCGACTAAGCGGATGTTGATAGAAAGCGGCATGGGCTGGGGTAAATTACCGGGCAACTATGCTGAACAAGGCTTACAAAATGGCAGTTTAGTCAAACTTCAACTAACAGACATACAAAACGAAATAAAACTGCATTATCAAATTATGAAAAACAAAGATCAAACCTTAGGACCAGTAGCACAAACTTTATGGGAGCGTTTCAGGGCCTATACCTTCAATCAATTTTAATGGTCTGTTATGACTGACAAAGGAGTTTCCAGCCAACTTTATGCTGCTGCCACTTTTCATTGGCCAGTTCCGCATCAATCAGTGGGTGCGCTTTTAACCACCCTTCAGGAAACGTTAATATCCAATCATTGTCTTGAATGGTCAGTTTAATCTTGGGTAACAATTTATCTTTACGTCGAATTGATAATAAACATGCCAAGCGACTGAGGCGCAAAAGCACAATAAGTTTTTCACGTACTTCACTTGCAAAGGGCTGAAAATCATTCAGGTTTATATCACCCCGGTGATTCAATACTAATACTCGGATGCCATTTTGCAGTTGTTGGGTATAGCCCACCATTGGCACATGAGAGAGAATATAAGCGCCGTGTTTATGGTGTTGCTTGTATTCAATATGCAAACCCAATTCATTCAACATACTTGCCGCAATTAATGACGCTTCACAATCCACTTTCTTTAAATCTAACTGCTGCTGCACCTGTTTAAACAGCAGCAAAGCTAGATTTTTAACACGATGGGCGTGTTCTGCATCAATGTGAAATTGCTTCATCATCTGCTCTAGGGTTTCGGCCCTACGGTCATTCTGCTGCATATTATCCAACATGCCATAAATTAACCCTTCGCGCAGTGCGCCAGCAGAAATCTGCATGTTCTGAATATTAAGTTCTTCAAACAAGGCAATTAAAATGGCTAAGCCACTGGGAAATATCGCCCTGCGCGCTTCGGTCAGCCCAACAATATCTAATGCGTCAATGTTAACGCAATCAATACACTGCTGTTTAAGGTTATATAGATAATCTAAGCGTATAGAATCGCTAATGCCTTGAGTAATTAAGATTTCCGTGATCGCTTGGGGTGTGCCTGACGCCCCTAAACACTGTTGCCAGTCGAAACTGATAAAATCATCTTTAACAGGGGCAAGTAATGCTTTAGCGTTGTGAATTGCCTCTGTAAAGGCTTCGTCGGTCACCATGCCATCAGCGAAATAACGCTCTTTGAAAGTTACGCAGCCCATGTTTAAACTGGTAAGATGGATAGGAGTCATATCGTTACCAACAATAACTTCGGTACTAGCGCCACCAATATCGATAACCAAAGAATTACCTTGGTTAGCAGAAGTATAAGCAACGCCTAAATAAATTTGCCGTGCTTCTTCTTCGCCTGAAATGATATCGATTTTGTGTTGCAGTATGTCTTCGGCTTTGTCTAGAAACTGCTGGACATTAGCAGCGAGTCTTAAGGTTGCAGTGCCAACGACTTTAATATTCGCTAAAGGAATATCCTGTAATCGTTCAGCAAAGGTACTTAAACACTGCCATCCTCTTTCAAGGCTTGCCTCATCGAGATTCATGTTCTCATCAAGGCCAGCAGCTAATCTGACTTTTTGTTTAATTTTACCAATAATAGAAACACTGCCAGCAGCGACTCTGACGATAACCATATGAAAGCTGTTAGACCCTAAATCAACCGCGGCATAAAGTTGCTCTGGTTGATTAAATGGGCTGACTATTTCGTTTCTGTTGTTCATCTATTACGCTGTGGTCTTGGTCCTGATGGTCGTTTATTAGGGTGATTTCGACCACTTTGCATACGCTTTTTAAAGCGAGGCGCTGGCGGCGTAACATCCCGGATTAAACTTGTAGGATCATATTCTGTTACTGGAATTGAATGTTCCACATAGGTTTCAATGGCCGGCAAATTTAAGGCATATTTCTCACAGGCAAAACTGATAGATTTGCCGCTTTGTCCAGCTCGACCTGTACGGCCAATGCGGTGCACATAATCTTCAGCATCGTCAGGTAAATCATAATTAAATACATGACTTACCATAGGAATATGCAGTCCACGAGCTGCAACGTCAGTAGCAACTAATATGTCTAATACACCAGAGGTGAAGTTTTCTAAAATCTTCAGGCGTTTATTTTGCGGTACATCCCCACTTAACAAACCCACACGATGGCCATCAGCTTGTAGCCAATCGGCTACTTTTTCGCAACTATGTTTGGTGTTAGCAAAAACAATCGCTTTATCAGGCCATTCTTCTTCCATCAAACTAAGCAACAAAGGCATCTTGTCTTCGTCAGAAGGATAAAATAACTCTTCCTGTACGCGTTCAGCGGTTTTACGCTCAGGCTCAATTTGTACATGAGTTGGATTATTCATGTGCTCATATGCAAGTTCTTGCACGCGATACGATAGCGTGGCGGAAAATAACATGCTTAAGCGTTCAGTGGCTTTAGGCATACGGTTAAACAAAAAGCGTATGTCTTTAATAAAGCCCAAATCAAACATGCGGTCAGCTTCATCAAGTACAGCAACTTGTATACCCTCAAGGGAGAATATATTTTGTTTATAGTAGTCAATGATACGGCCCGTAGTGCCGATAATAATATCTACACCTCGTTGCAAACTATCACGTTGACTTTCATAACCTTCGCCCCCATAAATGAGTCCAAGGGATAAGCCCGTGTGTTTGCTAAGCAATTCAGCGTCATTAAAAATTTGCACTGCTAGCTCACGAGTTGGTGCCATAATAATGGCCCGCGGTTGTTTTTTATTTGGCTGCGGATTTGCCAGTAAGTAGTGAAATGTTGCCACTAGAAAAGCAATGGTTTTACCTGTACCCGTTTGGGCTTGGCCTGCGATATCGTGGCCAGCTAATAAAGGTGGTAAACTTAATGCTTGAATAGGCGTGCAATGATTAAAATTCGCTGCACTTAGCGCCTTGATGACTTGCTCGTTAATCGGCAAGTCTGAAAAATTTGTTTCGGTTAAATGTGTTGTTTGCATAGCTTATAGCTTATCTGTGCTTGCATTAAAAACCAGTTTCTATATAACAATCATGACCGCGCTGAATAAAGTCAGCGAGAGAAAAAATTACGGAGAAAAGAATGAGCGACAAAATTATCCAGTTGACTGACGATAGTTTCGAGGCCGATGTTATCAATGCTGCTGGTCCTGTGTTGGTTGACTTCTGGGCGGAATGGTGTGGTCCGTGTAAAATGATTGCGCCAATATTGCATGAAGTTGCTGACGAATTCGAAGGCAAAGTAACAGTTGGCAAGCTTAATGTCGATGAAAATAACGAAACACCACCAAAGTTTGGTATTAGAGGTATTCCAACTCTTTTATTGTTCAAAGGTGGGAATGTCGCCGCTACAAAAGTGGGTGCGTTATCTAAGTCGCAATTAGTAGAGTTTATAAATAGCAATATTTAATCTCGTTAAAGCCAAATTACAGAGCCTAGCTATGCTAGGCTTTTTTATTCGAATGTATCTGCAATAATGTGCCGCTTGATTCTGCTATTTAATCTTGCACAACTCAAGATGTTTTAAATTTTGAACAGTTTATTTGACACAAGGCACGACAAGGCGCATATTTTAGCTAGACGTTGCTGTTTTTTGGTGATAACTTTTAAACGTTCGTCCATGAACAGCCAGTTTTTGCTCAAATCAGAAATATGAATTAGTAAATACCCTTGAATTATTCAACCAAAGTTGCCAACAGGCAATCTTCAAGCATAAAGACCCACCAATATGAACCTAACGGAACTCAAAAAAAAACCGATCAGTGAACTTGTAGCCTTAGCCGACGAAATGAAGTTGGAAAATATGGCACGAGCTCGTAAACAAGATATCATTTTTTCAATTTTAAAATCTCATGCCAAAAGCGGTGAAGATATTTTTGGTGACGGCGTATTAGAAATACTGCAAGACGGATTTGGTTTCTTGCGTTCCAATGATGCATCATATTTGGCCGGCCCAGATGATATTTATGTATCCCCAAGTCAAATTAGACGCTTTAACCTGCGTACCGGGGACACCATTTCTGGAAAAATACGACCGCCAAAAGACAGCGAACGTTACTTCGCGCTGCTTAAAATCAGTGAAGTTAACTTTGACCGTCCTGAAAGCTCTCGTAATAAAATTCTTTTTGAAAACCTTACCCCTTTACATGCCAACGAACGTCTAACGATGCAACGTGGAAATGGCAGTAGTGAAGATATTACCGCTCGTGTATTAGATCTTGCCTCACCCATTGGCCGTGGTCAGCGTGGCTTAATAGTGGCACCGCCCAAAGCCGGTAAAACATTATTGCTGCAAAATATTGCTCAATCTATTGCTGCAAACCATCCTGAATGTGTGTTGATGGTATTGCTGATTGATGAGCGCCCCGAAGAAGTCACTGAAATGCAACGCCTCGTGCGCGGCGAAGTGATTGCTTCAACCTTTGATGAGCCAGCCAGTCGCCACGTGCAAGTTGCTGAAATGGTTATCGAAAAAGCCAAGCGCTTAGTTGAGCATAAGAAAGATGTGGTTATTTTATTAGATTCAATTACCCGTTTAGCCCGTGCTTATAACACCGTTATTCCTTCTTCAGGTAAGGTACTAACCGGTGGTGTTGACGCTAACGCGTTGCACAAACCTAAGCGTTTCTTCGGTGCGGCACGTAATATTGAAGAAGGCGGTAGTTTAACTATTATTGCCACTGCTTTGATTGATACCGGTTCTAAGATGGATGAAGTTATCTACGAAGAATTTAAAGGTACCGGTAATATGGAATTACACTTGAACCGCAAAATTGCGGAGAAACGAGTGTTTCCTGCAATTGATTACAACCGTTCTGGTACAAGACGTGAAGAGCTTTTGACTACCCAAGATGAGCTACAGAAAATGTGGATCTTGCGTAAAATTGTGCATGAAATGTCTGAAATTGATGCGATGGAATTTCTTATCGATAAATTATCGATGACAAAAACCAATGATGAATTTTTTGCCGCTATGCGCCGTCAAAAAAGCTAGTATTCAAACATCAGTAAACTGATTTTAAAATCCGCTGAAATTAAGGTTTCAGCGGATTTTTGCTTTTTGAGGCTGTAGCCTTTTACGTGTTTGCTTAAAAATCAAGCTGATGCGGACTTTAAGCTTTAAGCACACGGTCGACTTAGGCTACAATCTGCGTCCCTAAATTTTACTTAGTCAGCTAACGCTTCAATTTGCGGGCTAAACTTTCAACGTAAGTGAGAAGAATATGCCAAAAGTGGCAATAGTGATGGGCTCTAATTCAGATTGGCCAACCATGCAACAAGCGGCGATTATGTTAGATAATCTAGGTGTTAGCTATGTCGCCAAAGTCGTATCAGCGCACCGCACACCTAACCTTCTTACTGAGTTTGCAGAGCAAGCAGCAGAGCAGGGTTTCCAGGTCATTATTGGTGGGGCAGGCGGTGCCGCACATTTGCCGGGCATGATTGCTGCGCATACTCATTTACCGGTTTTTGGTGTTCCGGTGCGTTCTAGCCAACTTAATGGTATTGACTCGTTATTATCTATTGTTCAAATGCCTAAAGGCGTGGCGGTGGGTACGTTAGCCATTGGCGAGGCTGGGGCTGCGAATGCAGGTTTGCTGGCAGCACAAGTTGTAGCCTTACACGATAAAGACGTGCAACAAGCCATTATCAAATTTAGAGCTGAACAAACTGCCAAAGTGCTCGCTATCGAAGAATTAACGCTACCCCAACAATAACGTGGTGCTTTTGAAATGAGTATATTAATTTTAGGTTCTGGGCAGCTTGCCAGAATGATGGCGTTAGCGAGTTATCCTTTAGGATTACAAGTAAGAGCTGTAGATGTTAATACCCTTGAAGTTGTTGACCCTATTAGCAAAATAGTCAGTGAGCAAACTTTAACACAAGCAATAGATTCTGCTGTGGCCATTTCGGTTGAGTTTGAACATATTCCACAAGATTTACTTGAAAAAGTGAATGCTAGCGGCAAGCTCAAACCGAGCATAGAAGCCATTATGGCAGGTGCAGACAGAGTTAAAGAAAAACGCTTATTATCAGGCCTCGATATCGCCAATTGTCCATATCAAGTTATTACTCATGTTGAGCAACTAGATGCAGCGGTTGAACTCTTAGGCGAAAAATTGATAATCAAAGCCAGTCGCGATGGCTATGATGGTTATGGGCAATGGCGCTTGAGTGCTACCAGCGAATTACCCGCGCTAAAAGCGCAGTTGTCCTCGCTAGATCTGGTAAAAGTGCCTTTAGTGGTAGAAAAAATGCTGCACTTTGAACGTGAACTTTCACTTGTTGGTGTTCGCGATGGAAAAGGTAAAGTAGCCTATTATCCACTAGCAGAAAATTTGCATCATCAAGGCCAGCTCAGTGTCTCTGTCGCTCCAGCGCCTTATGTTGATGAAAAACTAGCAGAGCAAGCTAAAACAATTTTTAACAAGCTAGCCGAAGAACTGGATTATGTTGGTGTGTTGGCCGTTGAATTTTTCCAGTTAGGTGAGCAACTCTTGGTTAATGAAATAGCGCCCAGAGTACATAATTCTGGCCATTGGACTATGCAAGGTGCCGATACCTGCCAGTTTGAAAATCATATTCGTGCCATAGCCGGACTGCCTTTAGGCTCAACTGAAGTAACTAGCCCTACAGCGATGATTAATATTGTAGGTTGTAATGATTTCTCAAAAGAACTACTAAGCGTTGCTGGTACTCACCTGCACTGGTATGACAAAACAGTGAGACCAAAACGTAAAATGGGACATTTAAACATTTGCGCTGATAGTTATGCGGGTTTAGGTGAAAAATTGCAGAGTCTAACAGCCTATCTGCCAGCCCAGCACTTTCCGTTGCTTGAAAAAGAAGCAAACAGACTGGTTTGTGTTTAAAAGTTGAGCGAAAACTCGGAAAGGTTTTGACAAGCACAGCGTGATGAATAAAATGGCGCTCGCTTTAGGGCTACCGCCTTCGTTGGCAGTTACCAACATCCTAACGCAGCGTCACAAAGCGATATTTAACACGTTAATATCGCCAGTAAGGGTTACACCTTGTGCCGACTTAGCTCAGTTGGTAGAGCAACTGACTTGTAATCAGTAGGTCACCAGTTCGATTCCGGTAGTCGGCACCATTCCTCTTTTTTTCTATTTAAAAACCAAGATTACGCGCTACGCGCGCCAAGCATTCGCTATGCTTACTTTTAAAAGCATCGCTGCGCGACCGCAATCTATTGCGTTTTTCAACCGCCATCCCTGGCTGTCGAGCATACTTTTTTGCAACAGCTCAAAAAAGTAGCCAAAAAACGCCG
>NZ_JANQVQ010000058.1 GCF_030730205.1 Paraglaciecola sp. | reverse complement strand
CAAACATGGCCCTACCCGCAGGCCTTGAAAAACCACAGCACAGCTTGGAATATTACCAATCTCTCATATTCCCATATGCACCAGGACAGGGGTGAAACGGAATTAGTTAGTAGCATAGCTTCGCCTCGGTTAACGCTTCACATGGACGTGAAGCCCAAGTAACGATCATCGTGAACGAGTTTCTGACTCGACTCATTTTCGGGCGCCATCCTTGTCGCTCGACCTTACTTCTTTCGAGCGGCCGAAAGAAGTAAGCAAGAAAGGCCGCTCTGCAGCCAAACTCTCGTCCCTACGCGACTTGACTAAGTAGATTTAGTTTTGTCCTTGTCCAACAAGGTTGGAGGGCCTCACTTTGGCACTGCAGAAGAAGAAAAATAGCATGCTTTTAGCCACATAGGGTCAGGTGATTTACCTGACCCACTGGACTAATTATTTTGAAATAACGCCGCAGGCTACTCGCTCCCCGCCACCGCCTAATGGCTTGGGGGTATCAGAATAGTTGTCACCACCGGCATGGATCATGATGGCGCGTCCTTGAATGTCTTCAAGTTCAAGCTCTGGCGCAAAAACTGGATGAGTGGCATGACCATCTTCGTCTACAAACAAAGTGGGTAAATCACCTTCGTGACCTTCCTCAGACCAAGGAACACTGTGTTTACCGGTATCTTCGGGATCAAAGTGTCCACCGGCTGCACCACCTAAGACTTTTTTTCCGTCTTTCATGCTAGTTGAACAATCACCATGTTGATGAATGTGAAAGCCATGAAGTCCAGGGGCTAAACCGCTTAGATTGGGTGTAAACACCACGCCGTCATCATCATAGTCACTGACCATAATAGTGCCGATGCTTTTACCGGTTTTTAGATCGTTCATGGTTACCGATGTGGCATGGTCGTCTGCGTAACTTACGCTGCTTAATGCCAAAGAAATGGAACCAACTACTGCAGATAATACATATTTGTTCATAAAGTTCTCCGTTGTGGCCGCGATTATTTTACCGCTAAGCAAGGGTGAAATAGCTGTCACTTACAAGGGAGCACAAAGCACACCAGAATGAGAGCTTGGGCTAGTAAAATTCTCGGAAGGCTTATAATCATTGGCCTAACAAGCTGTGTTAAGAAAAAAATACCTGGCTGATTGTTTTGTTGAAAAAGGAGTTTAGTTTCCATCTCTGAAAATATTACTGATAAACTTTGAAGAATTAACACAGTGCTAATATCCATATAAAGGTGCATTGCCAGTGATTTATTCAAGCCGACAAGCACTGCTTACCTTGTCCTTTAACGGCGAAGGCCTATAGGTAATTGCCTGTCAAAAATAGAGAGAAAAACGTGAAAAAAACACCACTGACTACTCGTATTCTTCGCATTATTATGCCGCTGATTGCAGTGCTGTGCATTTTTCTTTGGGCCCCGTGGCAAGCGGGCTTGATGTATTTGAGCCCTTTGCCTGATTCGATCCAAGAGCAGCTAGATGATGCCATTAAGTATGACTTAGACGGTATTATTGTTTATGTGCAGCAGGCTGATAATGCGCCTGAGTTTTATGCAGCTGGCTTCAACAACAGAGATACTAAAACCCCGGCTGATCCCCATGTGTTATTTAAAATTGCCAGTATTAGTAAACTCTATATCGCGGCAGCAACGGCTAAGCTGGTTGCTGCGCAGCGCCTATCTCTGGATGGCACCCTAGCAGAGTATTTACCAGAGTTGGCTAACAGAATAGAGCATGCACAGAGCATTACCCTTCGTATGTTGGTTCAGCATCGCAGTGGTATCTTTAATTTTACCGATGATCCTGACTTTCCTTGGGACAACATGCCAACCCATAGCAGTGAGTTGTTAACGTTTGGTTTAGATAAACCCGCTGAGTTTGCACCAGATGAAAGCTATCAATACTCCAATACTAATTATTTGTTGATTGGTAACATTTTAGATAAAACCTTGGGTTACAGCCATCATCGCTACATCACCGAGCAAATATTAATGCCGCTTGGCTTAAGGCGTACGTTTAATGTGCCCAGTGAAGTGAATTTAGCCGAGCTTTCGAGTGGGTATTTCATTGGTTACGATGGCGATTTAAAAACTCAGCCTCATGTAGGTGCGAGCGGTTCAATGATTGCCAGCGCAGAGGACGTTGGCACGTTTTTGCGGGCCTTAAATGACGGTTCATTGCTGAACGAACAAGAGCAAGCCATTTACGCTTCAATTTACGTGTTTGAGCATACTGGCTTAGTGCCGGGCTACTCCAGTATCGCCCGTTATCATCCTGATATTGATACGGTAGTGATTCAATTTGTTAATACCAGCGGCGGTAACTCGTGGACCACCACAGAGGTCATTTATGGACGAATTATCAAACTCTTGCACCAGCGCTAAAGGTCCCAACAGCATGACAAACCAAGCGATTGTTGACGACTTTGTTGCGCCTCCGTGCAAGGGGGTAGTTAGGATCCTCTATCAAGATAACGATATTTTATTGATTAACAAACCCAGCGGTTTGTTGAGTTTATCAGGTAAAAACCCCCTTAATTGGGATTCTGTTCATCACCGTTTAGTGCACGGCCAACAGGGCGAAAGTCCCGCTTTTTTACAGGCCAGTTTGCCGCACCGACTCGACTTTGGTACCTCAGGTATTATGGTGGTGGGTTTGCACCGTGCAGCAACCACACATCTGAACAAACAGTTTCAAGCTGGCAGTATTACAAAACGCTATGTTGCCATGTTAGACGGCTGGCTTGAACATGAGCATGGGCAAATAAGTGCTGCTATCGCCAAAGATGTGCACCATTTCCCCCGTGTTAAAATTTGCCATGCAACAGGTAAAACAGCGATAAGCGACTATGTGGTGCTACAGCGTTTTGATAAGCCTCGCCGTACTTTGGTTGAGTATTCCCCGCTAACGGGTCGCACCCATCAATTACGCATTCATAGTTTATTGATAGGCCACCCAATAGTGGGCTGTGACTTGTATCACGCAGAGGGGAGTCAGCCCATGGCAGAGCGTTTGCTGCTGCACGCCCGTGATATCGATTTTTTGCATCCAAGCAGTGGTGAGCTAACGCAAGGGCAATGCCCTAGCCCTTTTTAACCTCGTGTTTGTTAAGATAACGTGCTTTTCACTATGTATTTATATTGCGTAAGTGTAGGGTGGAATAACAAACTCTTTTTTGGCCCAGAACATTCCCTTCATCTGTGCTAAGTCATCGACTCAACTATATTTTTTGTTGACCTCTACCAAAACTATTCTTTAATTGAGATGCATGACTAAACATTTCTCGGCATGGGTTTTTATGCTATTTATTATGATAGTTGTTGATTTTTTATCCTATTTTGTCTGTCGCTGCCGATAGAAAAAGCGTTACATTTGATGTGTTACACCTTGTTGGCTAAACGCCGCGTTACCGATAAACCAATACAAATTCACCCAAAAAATAAAGGCGATAACTATGGATAAAAAAGCGTTATTAATATCGAGTAAAGCGAGTTTTCTCAGTGCAGGTTTACTTGTGACCGCCATCGTACTCATTTATGTGGTGATGCAAACGCTTGCCTTGCCACTGATGCAAAAAGAAGTAGAAAAAAAAGAGTTACTGCGGGTATTGGCCAGCGCAAATGAGGTGAGAACTGAGCTGAGCAAGGGAGCCGTGGTAACGCAAAGCATCGCTGCGCTGGCGCAAACAGTGCCATTACAAGAATCGGCGTTTTTACAAATATTCCCCACTATTATTGACCATTTTGGCAACACTAATATAGCGGGAGGTGGTATTTGGCCTGAACCCAATATGTTCAGTAACGGTGTAGAAAGAAACGCATTTTTTTGGGCGCGCAACAAGACAGGGCAGTTAGAAAAAGTGGATGATTACAATCAAGCCGATGGTAATGGTTATCACAATGAAGCTTGGTATACCGTGGGGCGCACCTTAAAAGCAGGGCAATGCGCTTGGTCAGAAGCCTACGAGGATACTTCCAGTGGCACCGCGATGGTGACTTGCACCGTACCCATTAATCGAGAGGGGCGTTTTTGGGGAGTGGCTACGGTGGACTTAATGTTGGCCGGATTAGACCAGTTGTTTCAACGTCAAAATCAAGAATCCGGTGGCTTTAGTTTTGTACTAGGACAGGGCCAACAAATCATCAGCTTTCCTAGCATCCGCTCTAACTCGTTGGATATGTTAAAACTTGATGAGGTTGCAGCCAAAGACAGTAGTTTAAGGCCTCTGCAAACGGCAATAAATAGCGGCCAAGCGATAAGTGAGCTGCCAAAGGGAGTGGTTAAAGGTAGTGCGTCTTTGTTAGCTGTATTGGATATGCCCGACGAAGGTTTAAAAATAGGGATAGTACTGCCAGATGAAATTATTCAAGAGCCTGTGAACAATTTGAGCTTGAGCCTGTACGCTACCTTAATTCCAATGATTTTGCTCTTTGTGGGTATCTTGATTTTTAATGCTAATAAGGTCATGGCTTGGGTCAATGAAACGACTGAGCAAATACGCATGCTCATTAGTGGAGGAAGTACTGCAAAACTGCGCATTGAACGCTTGGATGAAATCGGTAAATTGAAAGAAGCAGTCAACCAATATGGCGAGCATTTAAATGGTTTGTTAGGTCAAATTGCCGAAGAGGCTTCTGAGTCAAAAGTACGGGCTAAACAATTAAGTGATATGGCATCAGTATTGAAAGGGCGAGCAGAATCACAACTAACCGAAAATAATATGTTAGCAGCCGCCATCACTGAAATGTCTGCCAGTGCAGCTGAAGTCGCACAAAATACTAAAGCCACCTCTGAATCTGTGGATGAAACGCAAGGTTTAGTCCATCGTCGTATGGATGACGTCATCGAAAATAGCAAAGCCAATGAAGCATTGTCAGCGGTGTTGCAGCAAACGGCAGATATTATTAATCGATTGGCCTCAGATGCTCAACAAATGGGAGCAATGTTAGACGTGATAAAAAGCATTTCTGAGCAAACCAATTTACTGGCGCTGAACGCCGCAATTGAAGCAGCACGAGCAGGTGAGCAAGGCAGAGGATTTGCTGTCGTCGCAGACGAGGTGCGTACCTTAGCAGGACGCTCACAAGAGTCAGCCAATAAAATAGAAGGAATGATTGCCCAACTTCAAGCTTCTGCGGCTAAGGGGGTGGAGGTGATTGTCAGTTCACAATCGATGTCAATTGAGTCTTTGAAGCGTAGCGAAAAGGTTATCGCCGGATTCAGAGAAATTATTGAGGTGTTTACCGGTATTGGGCAAAGTACTTCGCAAATCGCGGTGGCGGCCAGTGAGCAATCCAGTGTGTCTGGTGAGATTAATCACCTCGCAGAGAGTATCAGGATGAGCAACGATCTGAATTCAAAAGACGCGAGCGAATTAGCCCGAGTGAGTCAATCGTCTTCAGAGTTATCTAATCGTTTGTACGAATTAAGTAAAGGTCACCGTTAAGGTTATTATTCACCTCTGAAGATGGGCTCAAGGTTGCTGCCTTGAGCTCATCTCTAGTTCGCAGATCTTATAACGCGAGTAACTTGGCTTTCATCTGCTCTTGATAGATACGATCACCTAACAGTGCGTGGTCAAACTCGGGGCAGTGTTTAATCTCATCTTCGCTTAAAGTGCACACGACCTTTTGCTCTAACCAATTGATCTCTTTGATGTGTTTAGGAGCAATTAGCACTTTTTTACCCCCTGGCAGTAATTGATGGGTGTCAACAATAATCAAGGGGATCTCCCAGTTGTTGGTGTCGAGGATAAGATCGTGTATTTGCCCAAATTCCCCGTCTCTCGCTTTGATGGTATAGCCCTGAAGTTCGTCAATAGAGCGAAGGTGATTACTTTCAACGCCCTCTACTAATGCAGAACGAGACAGCTCCTCCGCACTACGAGCGGGGGTAATTTGTGACAGTGCAGTAGGATGAGCGTATTCACCCCACGCGCCGGGGCCTGTCCAATAATAACCATAACCAAAATATCTGTAATACAGTTCTTCGTATTCTCGTGAAACGGTTAAATGGTCATCAACAGAGGGGCTGTCTTTGACCATTTGCTTCGTTAAGTTCACTTCGATTTTTTCATTTTCGATATCAAAACGACTCAACGAAATGGGAGAAATTAATACTTTATCGCCTAAGGGCAGCCATCTGTGCGTGTCGGCATACATATATCGAATTGTCCACGCTCGGTCGTCAAATAGAAAATCTTTACTTACTCCAATGTCGCCATCAGTAGCGGCAATAGTGAATCGTTTAATATCTCGTAATCCTGCATACATGGTATTTCTCCAGAATGAAATGACTTTAGTCTCTATCAAAATTTTTACTCACCAAGTAACGGAGCAAAGTTCAGACCACACTCAGCATAAGCTGATTTATAAGGCTTGTGGGTGCAAAGAGTCGTTTTAGATGAGCAATACGGGGTAAATATTTCCATGGGCTGTGTAATATTTTCAGGTAATAAAACCTCTCGTTGTTGGTATTGAGATAAAAATGACTTTCACTGATTGCAGCTTATTCGATTGATTCTGTGCTGCAGCTTCTTTATTTTAGGGCTACCCAGTTGAAAAAAGAGCGAAAAATGTCTTTCTCTAAATCCGATACTTGCTTTGTTATAAGTTGCATTTTAGCCATGATGACCATGGTAGTTTCCCTTGACGCAACGAGCGCCGAACAGCAAGTGACCTTAAAAAACGGCCTGCTTGCTATACATAACGATGGCGTAGTTACGGGGCAGAATACCAAGGTTAAGGGTGCTGTGCTGCTGATCCATGGTTGGGCGAGTCAGATGAACGAAGTGGGTGATATGTTTCAGCACTTAGCTGCTGAACTTGCTGACCACGGTTACGCCTCGCTTCGTATCAATATTCGCGGAGAAAGTGAACGAGAACTCACGCAATATACCTTAACGAGCACCTTCGCCAGTCGTATCGACGATGCACAAACTGGTTTGAACTATTTGCGCCAAACCTACCCACAAGAACAAATTGGTGTTGTGGGATTTAGCCTAGGCGGGTCCACCGCATTGGCTTTGGTAGGAAAGAATCCGCAAGCCATAAAAAGTGTGGTGCTGTGGTCTAGTGCCGGTGATCCTGCAGATTTAATGACAGAAATGTCACCTGCGTTAATTCAACAGGTATTAACGGAAGGTGAAGGGAAAATGCAATCTTGGGTAGAATTAACTATCACGCGTCAGCACCTATTAGGTTTGCTGGGTTATGATGTTTTCACGCCCTTAAAAAACTATTATGGCGCACTGCTGTCGATTCGCGGCAGCGATGATTTTGTAAAACCACAAGAAAATAGCATTTTTGCTGCCACTCACGCCCAGCCTCAAGAATTTTATTTACTCAGTGGGGCCGACCATATTTTTCATGTGCTCGACCCTCAAAAGAATTATGCCAAAAGGGTCATTGCTCACACCCTGCATTGGTTTACACAAACTCTGTAAGACTAAAACGAATAAATGCCACAGACTTTGGCGCATTTTTAACGCACTGAGCCTGCCCTGTCTTTTAATAGACAAATTGTGAAAACAATGTAAACATTCGATTATTGATTGATTTTGACTGATTATGGTTGGTGTTGAAGTGAGTGAGCAAGTTACCTTAGTATTTGATATTGGTAAAACCCATGTAAAATTGCAGGTTGTAGATTGTAATTTGCAGCCGCTGATTGAAGCTAAGACAAAAAATCAGGTGCTTCAAGGGCAGCCTTATCCACAGGCTGATGTTGAGGGCATTTGGCATTGGTTAGTCGCCACCTTGTCTGATTGGACGATAACCGAGTCCATCACTGATATCGTAGTAACCACACATGGTGCGACTGCGGCCCTAGTCAATCCCGCTTTATCACATGAACGAGCTCTCACTTTGCCTATCCTCGATTATGAATATAGCGATATCAACGATTTTGCCGCTGAATACAATCAGCTTAGGCCTGATTTTTCTGAGACCTTTTCACCTGCTCTGCCCGCAGGCTTAAATCTGGGGCGACAACTGTTTTGGTTGAGCCGAAAGTTTCCTACTGAATTTGCGCAAGCCAGCCATATTCTTATGTACCCGCAATATTGGATCTGGCGTTTAACCGGCCACTGCAGCACAGAAGTCACGTCTTTAGGTTGTCATACCGATTTGTGGGCGCCGGCCACTAAGCAATATTCTTCGTTAGTGAAAAAATTGGCTTGGTCAAAGCGATTAGGTAAACCTACTAGTGCGTGGTTAGAGGTCGCAAAGGTGCAAGCCTCCGTGGCCCATTTAACAGGTTTATCAGCTCAATGCCGTGTGTTTGGCGGATTGCATGATAGTAACGCCAGTTATTTACGCTATCTACAGTCTCAGAATAAACAAGATTTCACTGTGATCTCAAGTGGCACATGGACCATATTGATGTCATCTGCACAGGGAGTGAGCTTGGACGAGCGTAAAGACATGCTGGCCAACGTTGACGTCAATGGCCATCCTGTCGCGTGCGCGCGCTTTATGGGTGGCAGAGAGTACGAGACTATTTGCGCCAAGTTAGGCGGTGATGTTGTGCAAGATGAGTCCGAGCAGGCTTTACTGCACGTACTGCAACAGCAGTACATGGTAACGCCTGATTTTAGCGAAGGTAATGGCCCCTTTGGTGGTAACCTTCCGGTGATTCAAGCGCCTGCTAAGAGCCAGTATGCCCAAGCGATTGCAACATTGTACTGCGCGTTAATGATTGATTATCAATTAAGTCAGCTCAATGCCTGCGGTAATATTTATATTGAAGGGGCGTTTATCCAAAACCGGCTGATGTGCCAATTAGTTGCGCAGTTGCGCCAAGATCAATCTCTGTACTTGTCGTCAGATGGCAGCGGCACAGTACAAGGCGCCGCCATGCTAAGCCAATGGCACAAAGCCAGTGCGGCTTTACATCACGACAGGTGTTATGCCAGTGAGTTTGATGAACTTATCGCTTATAAACAGCACTGGTTAACTTTACTTAATTGATTTTTATCATGCGTGGTTTGCACATCTTTTTGATTTAATTTGAGTCTTAATCAATCAAAAAATTAAAACTTGATTGATTATGATGAGAATGTTGTATACTTTTGTAACTTATGCAGGAATTTTGATTTTAACTGAGTAAATGAGGCTGTATTGTGCCCTTGGCTAGTTACCTTATTATCGCTTCTTGCAGCCATTAGGATATAGCGGTTAGTGTCTCGTTAGCCGCACGACTGGAGAGTGTTTATGTTAGAAAAACAGCGCCAACAGCTTATTTTAGATTTGCTTGAAGAAAATACCTTTGCCAGTGTTAAAGTGTTGTGTGAACAGCTCAACTCCTCTGAAGCGACCATTCGACGTGATTTAAATAAACTGGCCGAAACCAAACAAATCAAGAAAATTCGTGGCGGCGCCGAAGTCCTTGCAGCAAAAGACAAAGTTGTTCGGAAAATCTCTGGTAGTGCTTTTTTAGCCGCCAAAGAACGCCATCCCAATACCAAACGCCGCATAGCGCAAAAAGCCGTTGAGTTATGCGCTGACGATGAATCCATCATCATCAATGGTGGCAGTTCTACCTATATGATGGCGGAGTTTTTACGCCAGCGGCGCATGAATATTTTGACTAACTCTTTTGTATTAGCGCAAGAGTTACTAGAAAACAGCGACAATCAGATTACCTTGCCGGGCGGTGAAATTTACCGTAAACAAAGCATCATCTTGAGTGCTTTTGAAAACGACACTATCCAGAATTATCACGGCAGTAAAATGTTCATGGGTACGCCAGGTATCAGCGAATATGGCGTGATGGAGACCGATCCGCTTCTTATAAGAGCAGAGCAAAAACTGCGCAAGCGCGCGGAAAAACTAATTGTATTGGCTGATAGTTCTAAAATCGGCGTCAAAGGTAATTTAATCTTCAGTGCCCTAAGTGACGTGGATATTGTGATAACCGACAGCCATGCCGATCCAGAAATTCTCGCCATTTTTGAGCGTGAAGGCATTGAAGTTATCATTGTTGAAGCGTCAGACTAAGCATCTAAACCCTCTCACAACTCCATAGCGAGTTACCCCTTTCTGTTGGCCATCAACCTATCATCTGATGTTGGTGGCTCAGGTCTTTTGCTGTTTACTCAATTCTTTGCAGTAATGTTTGTCCTCACTCTTTGAGTCTGATGGCCTAGCCTAGGCTTTGCTGCCTGATTCATAATTTTCATTTTCAGCATAAAATCGTCATCCAGTGATTGAATATGATTGACAAAGATTAAATCAGATGTATATTGATTGTTAATGTATTGTGTTATTTTTTATGCACGTTATTTTTAGCCCTAGCAATCAGGAATCATCAATGGCATACCAACCAAGCGAATTTAGACACGTTAAGTATCTTTGGGAAGATGAAGTCGCAGACAAACTCGAGCCAGTAGAAAACTTGGTCTATCGCTCTAATAAATTAGGAGAAGACCAGCGTATTACTAATACGGGTGGTGGTAATACCTCAGCAAAATTGATGGAAACCGATCCTTTAACAGGTGAGCAAGTAGAAGTGCTCTGGGTAAAAGGCTCAGGGGGTGACTTACGTACCTCGAAAAAAGAAAATTTTTCTTCTTTGTACGAAGCCAAATTACATTCCCTAGACACCATTTATCAAAGCTTGCCAGAAAAAGGCTACAAATCGGCTGGCGAAGACGCCATGGTGGGCATGTTTAAACATTGTAATTTTTGTTTGAACCCCCGTGCCTCTTCCATTGATACGCCCTTGCATTCGATGATTTCTGAAAAGCATATCGATCATTTACATCCAAACGCCGTCATCGCTGTGGCATCTTGTAAAGACCAAGAAGCCTTAACCGCCAAAATTTGGAGTGGTAAGTTAGCGTATGTGCCGTGGATGCGCCCTGGTTGGGAAGCTGCCAAGGTATGTGAAGACGCCTATGCCGCTAATCCACAAATTGAAGGTATTTTACTGGGCCAGCATGGCCATACCAACTGGTCATCAGAAAGTAAGTCATGTTACGAAACCTCTTTATGGGTAATCGAAACAGCCGCTCGCTACATTGAACAACACGACAAAGGCGAACAGACCTTTGGTGGGCAAAAATACCAAAGCATGAGCGAGACCAAGCGGAATGCCTTGTTAGTGGAGTTTTTGCCAGTAGCTCGTGGTTTGTTGTCAGATAAAGTGAAGTTTATTGGTACGGTGCAAACCGATGATACCACCTTACGTTTTGTAAATAGTCATGATGCCAAACGACTTGCTGCCTTAGGCACCTCGTGCCCTGACCATTTTCTTCGCACTAAAATTAAACCACTGTTGGTTGAATTTGATCCACAAAATGACAGTTTCGATACCCTTGTCGCCAACTTTAAAGCGGGTTTGGCACAGTATCGTGACGACTATGCAAAATACTACAATCAGTGTAAACGCGATGATTCTCCCGCCATGCGTGACCCCAGCCCTACGGTGGTCTTAATTCCGGGTGTTGGTTTAATTGCATGGGGTAAAAACAAAAGTGAATCTCGGGTTACTGCTGAATTTTACAACTGTGCCATTGAGGTGATGCGTGGCGCTGAAGCCATTAGTGAATATACCGCTTTACCCGTACAAGAAGCCTTTGATATTGAATATTGGGCCTTAGAAGAAGCCAAGTTACAACGCATGCCTGCAGAAAACCCCTTAGCCCGAAACGTGGTTGTGGTGATTGGCGCAGGTGACGGGATTGGAAAAGAAACCGCACATCGCGTAGCAAAAGAAGGCGCTCATGTGGTTTGTGCTGACTTACGTACCGAGGCAGCTGAAGTGACAGCCGCTGAGTTGACGGCAAAATACGGGCAAGGCATTGGGGTGGCTGGTTCAGGTATTTCAAGTTGTGGCCCCGCCATTGCGCTGGGTGTTGACATCACCAAGCGCGAAAGCGTGAAAGCGATGTTCGACCAAGTCATTTTAGCTTATGGCGGTATTGATAATGTAATTGTCACCGCAGGCGTCTTTCTTGCTGAAGGCGATGATTACACCAAAAATGACCAAATTTTTGATTTGAGTTTTGGGGTCAACGTCAAAGGCGGGTATGTTGTTGGGTCTGAAGCAAATCACATATGGCAGCGTCAAAATATGAAAGGCTCTATGGTGCTTACCACCAGCGTTAATGCGGCCGTTTCGAAAAAAGGCTCATTGGCCTACGATACCAGTAAGGCAGCAGCAAACCATTTAGTGCGCGAGTTGGCCGTGAGTTTTGCACCTCTTGTTAACGTTAACGCCCTTGCACCCGCAACTGTTGTGCAAGGCAGTACCATGTTTCCTCGAGATCGCGTGATTTCTTCACTCAGTAAATACAATATTGCCTTTGAAGAAAGCGAAGACACAGACGCCTTACGCACTAAATTAGCCAATTTTTATGCGCAGCGTACCTTAACCAAACAAGCTATTACCCCAGCAGACCAAGCTGAAGCTGCCTATTTATTAATTTCAGGGCAATTAAGCAAAACAACCGGTCAAGTCATAAGCGTAGATGGTGGCTTACATGAAGCCTTCTTACGTTAATTAGGAATAAGTGAACATGCAAAGAATTGAAAAAAGTTTTATTGAAGAGCAAAACCAACGCCATATCGATGATTTAAACAAAGATTTCTCGTATTTGGGTGAAAAGTTATCGCGCAGTGGTATTGATATTGAAACCGTGACGGCAGCGGCTGAAAAGTTTCAAATAGCCGTGCCTTCATGGGGCACCGGTACTGGCGGCACCCGTTTTGCGCGTTTTGCCGGAATAGGCGAGCCTCGTAATATTTTTGAAAAACTGCAAGACTGTGCGGTTATCAATGATATGTCGGCCTGCACTGACAGTGTATCACCGCATTTCCCTTGGGATTGTGTGGATGACTTCAGTGAGTTAAAACAACAGTCAGATGAACTTGGTTTGTCGTGGATTGCGGTTAATTCAAATACCTTTCAAGATCAGCAAGGTCAGGCTCATTCTTATAAATATGGCAGTTTAAGCCATACTGACGCGGCAACCCGTCAGCAAGCGATAGAGCATAACCTCGATGTCATCAAATATGGGCAAGCACTCGGCGCCAAAAGTTTAACGGTGTGGGTGGGTGATGGTTCTAACCATCCTGGCCAACAGCATTTTCAGCGCGCGTTTGAGCGTTATTTAGAAAGCATGAAAAAGATTTATGCAGAGTTACCCTCAGACTGGGAAATGCATATCGAACACAAGATGTTTGAACCGGCGTTTTACTCAACGGTTATTCAAGACTGGGGCAGCAATATCTTAGCCGCCATGGAGCTTGGACCTAAGTGTAAATCGTTGGTTGACCTAGGCCACCATGCGCCAAACGTCAATATCGAAATGATAGTATCGCGCCTGATCCAGTTTAAAAAGTTGGGTGGATTCCATTTTAACGACAGTAAATACGGCGATGATGATCTCGACAGTGGCTCGTTGCATCCCTATCAGCAATTCTTGATTTTCAATGAATTAGTGGATGCCGAAGCCCGCCAGCAAGAAGGCTTTGCTCCGGCTTACATGTTGGATCAATCACACAATGTCACCGATCCAATTGAAAGTTTGATCAACTCTGCTGCTGAAGTACAACGCTCGTATGTTAAAGCACTATTGATTGACCGTGACGCACTTTACGGCCATCAAACTGCCAACGATGCCATCATGGCCAGTAACGAACTTAAAAAAGCCTTTAACTTAGATGTGTCACCCATATTGGCCATGGCACGTTATCGGGCTGGCGGTGCGATTGAACCAATCGCCACCTATCGTCAGTCCGGTTATCGCCAATTAGTCGCCAAGTCACGTCCTTCAACGGGCGGTAATACCTCAGGTATTGTGTAAAGCGTTTTGTTCAATGTGTCCTGTCAAAGGCTGGCTTTTCGTCAGCCTTTTTTTATCAGCAGATCGGAAGTGAAAATGGGTAAGATATTGCGTTTTGCCACACTTTTGGTGGCCATACAGGTGTTGTTCGCTTGTGGGAAACACAATCAGCGCTTACCGGCCGATGATGTGTATATATTTTCATCGTTTCGCGGCAATGGTGAAGATGGACTGCATTTAGCCTATAGCCAAGATGGTTTAAATTGGCAGCCATTAAATAAGGATCAAAGCGTATTAACCCCGCAAATTGGTGGCAAGTTGCTGCGAGATCCCTGCATTATTCTTGGCCCCGATAATATCTTTCACATGGTATGGACCACCGGATGGGAAGATAAGGGCATCGGCCTTGCGCACTCTAGCGATCTTATTAATTGGTCTGCACAACAATACCTCGCTGTTATGGCTGACTTTCCCACTGCCCGCAACGCGTGGGCACCAGAGATAACCTGGGATGAGTTAACACAACAATATTTCATTTACTGGGCATCAACGATACCTGGTACTTATCCGCAAACAGAAGCGAGTGCCGACAAAGGCTGGGATCACCGCATATTTGCCACGACCACTAAAGATTTTGTGCATTACACCCCCACAAAACTCTTTTATCAGCCAGACTTTAACGTCATCGATGCCACCATTACCCAGGTTGCTAACGAATATGTGATGATCGTAAAAGATGAAACGCGCTATCCGCCAGCAAAAAATTTGTTAGTGGCAACAGGCCCATCAATTGAGGGGCCTTGGCTCCTCAATGCCAATCCATTTTCGCCCAAAGACACATGGGTTGAAGGCCCCAGCATATTAACAAGCCATGAAGGTCACTACGTTTATTTTGACCAATACACAGAGCATCGTTATGGCGCTATGTACACCAAAGATTTTCAGCAGTGGCAAGATGTGTCTGAGCACTTAGTCATGCCTGAAGGGAGTCGTCATGGCTCCGCTTTGCGTGTGTCCGCAGTCCAGTTCAACGCATTGCAACAGCTTAGGTAACTATCAATGAATCAAACCTGTTTTAAACCCATATGTCTGCTAATTTTTGCGTGTTGTTATTTACCTTTTTTATCGGTGTTTGCTCAACATAAGGCAGCTAAACCGCCTACCACATTTGAGTTTGTCGGCTTACAGCAGGTGAGCGAGTTTTACATTGATAACGAGGCTGACCCGCTCATTAAGTGGGCGGTCAATCAATTGCTTGACGATATCCATACCATCACTGGGCGTCGTCCAACCTTAAGTCAAGTGAAACAGATGCCAGCAGATGGCGTGCTGATAGGTCAGCTAAATGATGACATAGTGCAGCATGCAAATTTACCCCGTGACCAGCACCAAGGCTTACGAGGCAAATGGGAACATTTTACCTTCAACCTAGGTGCAAAAAATCTTCTCATCGTTGGCAGTGATGTGCGCGGTACCGTTTATGGGGTATTTGAACTAGCCGAACGCTTGGGAGTGTCACCCTGGCAATGGTGGGCCGATGTTACGCCTACGCCACAAAAAATCCTCACTGTTGATTTTGCCGATATTCAGACAATTCAGGGCCCCTCGGTGCAGTATCGAGGCGTGTTTTTAAATGATGAAGGTTGGGGCTTACGGCCTTGGTCAGCGCGCACATTTGATCCCAATTCCGGCAATATCGGTCCGCGCACGTATGAGAAAATATTTCAGTTACTACTGCGCCTAAAAGCCAATTCGATTTGGCCTGCCATGCACCCAGGTACAAATGGCTTTTTCACGGTTGACGGTAATCCAGCCATGGCTGCTAAATACCATATTGTGGTGGGCAGCTCTCATGCCGAACCGATGCTGCGCAACAACGTGGCGGAGTGGGACCACGATAAATTTGGCGATTACAACTATTTTAAAAATAGGGCAAAACTAGATGAATACTGGCGTCAACGCATTAATGACGTAAAAAAATCTGATGTACACACCATCGTTACCTTAGGCATG
Organism: Paraglaciecola sp.; assembly: GCF_030730205.1. Classification (GTDB taxonomy): domain Bacteria; phylum Pseudomonadota; class Gammaproteobacteria; order Enterobacterales; family Alteromonadaceae; genus Paraglaciecola. Next base: position 5,212 of record NZ_JANQVQ010000058.1, on the reverse strand, counting down.
CGTGGCGTGCATGACAGTAAAATGGAAGGCGCGAAATCCGATGCTGATTCCATCGCTATCTTGCGAGAAATCCTCGCTTCTCAACGTACTATGTTGAGCACTACATTAGAAAAACCAATCACTGATATTCCGCAGGTGTTTATTCCCTACAAAGAAGTGCTGCCACTATATGATGGCGGCTTACAGGTACCTGAAGATGTGACCTTAATGTGGACCGACGATAACTACGGATACATCCGCCGTTTTAGCGAAGGCGCTGAGCTGCAAAGACCGGGCGGCAGTGGCGTTTATTATCATCTGAGTTATTGGGGGCGGCCCCATGATTACTTGTGGTTAAGTACCACCCAGCCAGGCCTTATTTGGTACGAAATGACCCGAGCCTATGCAAACGGGGCTAACAAAATTTGGATAGCTAACGTTGGGGATATCAAACCGGCCGAATATACCACAGAGTTTTTTCTTGATTTAGCCTGGAACATCGACGGCATTAGCGCTGAAAATATTGCCACTCATTTAAGCAATTGGGCCGCTCGCGAGTTTGGCGACGCCGTGGCCGAAGAAGTGAGTGCCATTATGAGCGAATACTATCGTTTGGCCATGTTACGTAAACCTGAATACATGGGCTGGAGTCAAACCGAACCCACCACAAAAACGCAAATCAGTGAATTTAGCGACATAGAAGCAGAAACGCGTATTAGCGCTTATCATCGGCTCACACAGCAAGTTGCTAAGCTGAGTAAACGTATCCCTCACCATCGGCAAAGCGCCTGGTTTGAACTAGTGGCATATCCTGTTCAGGCCGCCGCGGCGATGAACAACAAGTTTTTATATCAACAACTCCTTGCCAACAGTGCATCGCCAACACAGCGCGAGGTGTATAAGCAAGCTGCCCTGCAAGCTTATACACAGATACAACAATTAACTGAACACTATAATCAGTTAGAGCAAGGTAAGTGGCAATACATGATGTCGATGGCCCCGCGAAACCTACCGGTGTTTCACGCGCCTACCTTTGATTTTGTAAAAAGCGCCACTGAGCAAACAATAGACAAAAGCCAAACGGTGTATCTTGACGCCAAAGAGTATGCCCGACACTCTCAACAGCCAAAGGTGCAATGGCAGTCAGTTCAAGGGCTGGGCTACAGCAATGCAGCAATGACATTAAGCCCTTTTAAAATAGAGTATTTTGAGCAGCAACAACCTTGGCTGGAATATGACATCAATATCAAAGCGCCCGGTGAGTATCAGCTCGAACTGCGTTTTTTGCCCACCCATGCGAATGACGTTAATCATCAAGTAAGCGTTGTTATAAACGGTAAAGCACTAAGCAGTAGCAAGCTCAATACCCAAGGCAGAAGCGAAGAATGGAAAACCAATATATTGCGAAATAGTCAAAACCTAGGCTTAGCTTTTACTGTTAAGCAGCCAGGTTTGCACACCATCCGTTTAGCGTTTAATCAAACCGGCATAGTGTTAGACCAACTGGCGATTTATCCGGCCAGTCAGCGGCCTTTTTATGAAATCCCTGCTGCACAGTAAGCATCTGTACCGCCCTATTCCAACCTTGTTGGGCGGCCCACCACCAGCGATAATCATCCAATAGTACAAGGCCCTTGTAACCGTGTTACTCAGGGCCGAAACATTCAACAACAAACAGACTTATTTTAAGTTAGCCACCAACTTAAAATACTGGGCTAGATTATTTCACAGTGATATCGCCAACAAATAGTTTATACCCAGTAAACAGCCGTGTTAGATTTGCTTATCTGTTGCTATCAAAAGCTGAATAATGTTCGATAAAACAATCGATTACTACAACCAACATGCCGATAGTTTTGCAGCGTCTACGGCTTTGCTGGATATGTCTGCCTTGTACGCTGAATTTTTACCGCTGCTAAAACCTAAAGGCCATATTTTGGATGCTGGCTGCGGCAGTGGGCGTGACGCCAGCTACTTTAAACAACAGGGTTTTACCGTTAGCGCCTTTGATGCCAGCCAAGAATTAGTCAATATAGCCAGCATCAACCTACAGCAAAAGGTTGAGTTAACAACCTTTCAGCAATTAGAAGCACAAGAGCAATATGATGGCATTTGGTGCTGTGCCAGCCTGTTACATGTTGCCAAAGGAGAATTGCCCGACGTTTTTGCCCGCTTGCAACGGGCCATGCGGCCCAGTGCGGTGCTGTATGTCTCGTTTAAATACGGCACGGCAGAGCGCGAACAAGGCGGCCGTTTATTTACTGATTTAAACCAAGAATTATTAAACATGCTGCTGGCCACCCAAAGCAGCCTCACACTACTTAAAAGTTGGCAAACCCCCGACATTCGACCCGAGCGCAGCCAAGAAAGCTGGTTAAATGCAGTAATTACCAAAGTAGCTGATTAAATGCGTGCCTGTATTTGGCAACCTTATGTTTTTAGGATGCGAAACGTTCTTGATATAAATCCCGATGATATTGCAGATACTTTACATTTTGCTCACGAACAGTAAGACGCATCTGGTGTGTTATCCCTAATACCTCTGGTCGCTCAAGTAAGGTCGACACTAAAATCTGGCCATCATCTTTAAAAGTGATAAAACCCCTGTCGAATGCTTTATCCAGATTGGCAACTAACAACAATCCATTGTTAGGATCTAAGCGTTCGATATTGCTCGCCGAACGCCAAGGTTTAATATGCGATGCCACTAATATTGCGGGCATTTTATAACCTGTAACAGCGCAGCCGTCCCATTGTTCGAATAGCCTTTGCCTGAATTGTCCTTGCCCCACTCTGGCGCTAACTAAAATAGACTTTTCTGTTGGGCTTAAACTGTCACTTTGCAAAATGTCGTCAACGTCAGCGGTAACATCAACCTGGCCCAAATCAGCCAAAAACTCGCCATATGACTTTAGCGCACTGCTATACATTTTTTTGCCGCGCAGGTCTTTTTCACGAAACTCCGACAACTCGTAAAGGGGCGTAGTCGCGCGCTTATATTCATGAAACGAGCCAATGGCCGTTAAATTTTCATGTGCAAACTGGTGGCTTTTTACCAAATCAGTTAAAACGCCCTGCACCGCACCTAAATAATTCTTGGCCGTTTTTTCAGAATTACCTAAACCAAGCAACCAACGTTTATACAACTCTGGCAAGCGTGTGAGGTTTTGCGTTAACGCTAAACGCAGATCTGAACGAACAAAGCTACTTTGCATCAGCTCAAAAAGCCCATTATCCAAATAGGCATAAGCAATTTTGCTTTTGCTAAAACCGCTGATAGTAATTAAATCGACACCTACTACCGGTTGTAGGTGCCAAAAGCCCTCTGACGTCAAATGGTAGAAAGGATTCTCAGGGGTGTCTTGATCATTGCCTGCTCGTAGTCGCTGAAAATGAAGGGTAAAACTTTGTTTTAGCGCGTCATTAAACACGATGCGATTTTCATAAATCACACCGCACTCTATCAAATCCATAACAGCCAACAACATGCACACTTTATGCGGTTTGTTGTGTCCTTGCAGCCGCATTGTATTTAACTCTCGGAATTTATTGATATAAAACTCAAGCGCCATCCTAACCACCAGAAATTAAAACCGTTTTCACGATGACAGTTTGCCAGGGCATAACAAACCAGCCAAGTAATTAAACTTTCTTTGCAGTAAGCTCATGGGCAGTAATGTGCTAACAAGCAATCTGCGCTGTAAAAAAATGCCGAAGTGACATAAAACAGTAATTTACCGAACCGTCTTTTAGGCTAGTGAACAATTGAAAAGGATTTATCGCAATCCGAGCATAACAGTTGATACAGCTCACGACGTTTACTTATTTTAGTGCGCTGGCTATTGCATGAGGGACACGGCTGCTTTAAGGGCGTATTGCGACCACATGCACCACACTGAACATAGTAACCATAACGGCCGGATTGAGTGGTGAGTGAACTACAATCACCGCAGTGTTTGCACTGTAGGGTTATGCTATTGGTATTAAATTGTCGCGCAGAAGTCACAGTTGGTACAACACTGTTGTTGACTAACGCAGGTGCTTTGCCAGATTGCGCCTTTGATGAAGTGCTTATGTTGCTTGGCAAAGGCCAAACAACATGGGGGCCAATATCTATGGTACTTTGATGTTGTGGCGTATTACCTAGCAAAAACTGACATACATTGTTGAGCTCTTGCTGGTTAAATGGGGGTCGGGTGTCGCAAATTTTACCAACAACGTTGTAGAACTTTTTAAAGTTCATCTTTTTATCCAAAACGTCGGTAATAAACTCTGACTTTACCCATTTATCCGCAATGTCTTTCGGTGCATTGGCGCGGTCGATAACGGTATCGCTTGAGATAGCACAGAACACATCATAACAACGTGCCCCCAGGCCTTGCTGAATTCCTAAAAATTTACCAATGACCTTTTCGGCATTGGCACACAGATATTGCTTTAGCAATTTTAACTGCAGCTCAGCCTGCTTAATCGGCGATGGCATGCCACTCCACTTTCCCTGGTAGCTGCGGGTCCACTCACCGTATTCATTAACCTTTACCTCACCGCGAATGCTCTTTGATTCCACCACGATAAAGCCATAGGTATACACAATAAGGTGGTCAATCTGCGCGCTTTCGCCATCGTGCTCAATGCGCAAGTCATTTAGCACCATGACGTTGTCACGATTTTTGTAAGCACGGCGCAGGTAAAACGCTACGTCGTGCTCTTGCTTAATGCCTGCATCCAGTTTGATAGATGCCGAGCTGGTTTGGGTTTTGTCTTTTAAAATCATCGTCAAACTTAATCTTCAAAATAATCGCTGTCGAACTTGGGTATTTTGACAATACGGGTCGATACGCCAACTTCGTGGTCAATCATCAGCTCTGCCAGTTTAATACCGTCGACCAACACAATACGTTCGACTGATTTGGCAAACTCAACTGCCTGCGCGGTATAGGCTGAGGTAGTAATAAACACGCCTTTAGTAGCACGCTGGCCAGCTAAGGCACCATAAAAACCCTGAATCTCTGGCCGGCCAACGCTGCTTTGCCAGCGTTTGGCTTGCACATACACCTTTTCCAGGCCTAACTTATCCAGCGAGATCACGCCATCAATACCACCATCACCTGACCCACCAACCCGCTGTAGATCATTGCGGTTTGCGCCGTAACCCATTTTATGCAGCAAATCTAAAACATGATCTTCCCCCGATCTTGTAGACACTCAGCTTGCCTTTGAATACAACTTTTCA
>NZ_JANQVQ010000057.1:1729-5066 GCF_030730205.1 Paraglaciecola sp. | reverse complement strand
AAGTTTTTAAGCCTAATAGGATTATGCAGTAAATGGTCTCACAAAATCCGCGAGTGCTTGATCTTGGCAATGCTCAAAAAAACAAGCTTGGAAACGTTTACCGCCTACAGCAGTCTTAACTAACTCAGGGTCAAGTGCCTTCAAACCCTCTAACAAAGGTTTGCTGGTTGCCACTTTAACGCCGTTAAGTATCCCAGCATTGGTTACTTGCGATTCACGGCGCTCAGGTGGATAACCCATACCCGTGTCACCCGTAAAGGCTTTTTCAAAAATATAACGAACATTTAGCTCTGCCCCCCAACCAAATCCTTTGGCAAAAGGTAAAGCAAGTGCATTGCCATTGTTGATCTGAGCAAACAAATAGGCATCCGCAGGGTCAATACAATAGCCACAAGCAACGCCTGGATAGGCATTTAGCGACATTAATGCGCCTTGACCAGTACCACAACCCGATACGACAAAGTCCACTGCCTTTGAATTTAACAATAACGCGGCAATAATGCCTAAATGGATATACGTTAGACGATGGTCATTGTCATCACTCATTCCGACGTTAAACACTTCATGGCCTAATCCACCTGCCACATCGTTTAATTGTGCAAGTACCACTTCATTTTTAGCCGCTTGGCTAAACTCGTTCATTAAGGCAATTTTCATTATTACTCCAGATATTCATCTTATTGACGTGAATTTTGGCATTAATACGGGTCTGACTAAACCAAATTAATCAGATAAGTTTAATTATGAATATTTGTTCGATTCACCAAGTGGTTACGATTGGATTTTTGTAGGGGAATTCCTAGCTTGAAATCAGCAGAAACACATTTATTGCAATACAGCTTAAATTTCACTGTGGGTGGGCCTTAAACGCGGTAGAATCAACCTATAAATTTTGGAGGTTAAATGGTCTCTTTCAAACGTATCACTTTATTTTGTTTATTAATGGTAGTCACATTGAGTGCCAAGGCATTCGAAATCACCCTTGCAGAGCAACAAATTAATAGCATGTTAGCCATGAGCTTTCCGGTAAAACAAAGTTACCAAGGCTTTGATGTGACCTTTACTGATCCTAAAGTGACCCTCATCAGCAGTACTAACAATATTGCCTTAAAAACGGTAATAGTGGCGGAGCAAAACGGCCAAAAATTACGCGCCATTGCCAGTGCCCAAGGACAGGTGTACTTCAACAAACAACAACAAGTAATTGAAATTATTAAACCTAGCTTGCGGGAATTTACGGTTCTTGATAACTCGATAGCACAATCTGCAGCTGTTTTAGATTCGTTGAAGCAAGCAATTGGTCAGCAATTACCAATGATTTTTTTACTTGATATAAAACAAATCAATCAGCTTTTTCCTGGATTACAGCCGCAAAATATTGTTATTCGAGATAATGCCTTAGTCATCAGTTTATAAAATGGGCCCCCCAAAGGCACAAAATCAGTAGAAGCATTAAAAGGTCGCTTGTCAACTCAAGTGACAAGCGAGCCGAAAATATACGGGAGTTTACATCATATAGTTAGCGGGTAGAGCGATTCTGGCAACGCCAGATTCAACAGCAGCCAAGGCAACCGCTTTTGCCACTCGTTTAAGCAAGCGCGGATCCATCGGCTTGGGAATAATATACTCTTTACCAAAACTCAAACTTGTCACGTTACTGGCTTTTAACACTGCTTCAGGCACAGTCTCTTTTGCAATACTTCGAATAGCCTCAACTGCGGCAATTTTCATCTCGTCGTTTATGCGCGAAGCGCGTACATCTAAAGCGCCACGAAAAATAAACGGAAAACACAATACATTGTTTACCTGATTGGGGTAATCAGAACGCCCGGTGGCCATGATAAGGTCTTGCCTGACACTATGTGCCAGTTCAGGTTTAATTTCAGGATCGGGATTAGAACAAGCAAAAATAACCGGATTAGGTGCCATCAACGTCAATGCCTCTGCGGGCAACACATCAGGCCCTGAAACGCCAACAAACACATCAGCATTGTCTAAGGCATCTTCTAAGGTTCGTTTATCAGTATTATTGGCAAAAAGCTGCTTATACTCAGTTAAATCGACGCGCCGCGTATGAATAACACCTTGACGGTCTAGCATATAAATTCGTTCACGCTTAGCGCCGCATTTTACTAGTAACTCCATACAGGCTATAGCGGCTGCACCGGCCCCCATACATACGATGGTAACTTCACTTATGAGTTTGCCTTGAATCTCCAGAGCGTTAAGCATTCCGGCAGCAGTGACTATTGCCGTACCATGTTGATCATCATGAAATACCGGCACATCACAACGTTCAATTAATGCTTTTTCTATTACAAAACATTCTGGTGCCTTGATGTCTTCTAAGTTTATGCCGCCAAATGTATCCGCAATATTGGCCACCGTATTGATAAAGTCATCAGCAGTTTGATGTTTAACTTCTATATCAATGGAATCAATGCCAGCGAAACGCTTGAATAAAAGCGCCTTACCTTCCATTACTGGCTTAGACGCTAAGGGACCTAAATTTCCCAAACCAAGGATAGCGGTACCATTAGAGATAACTGCGACTAAATTTCCTTTGCCAGTATATTGATAAACCGCGTCCGGATTTGCTGCAATTTCGCGAACAGGTTCTGCCACACCGGGGCTATAAGCCAACGCTAAATCAGTTACACTTTCTGCTGGTTTAGTTAGTTCAATACTGATTTTTCCAGGCACCGGTAAGGAATGGTAGTCAAGAGCTTGCTGACGAAAATCTGTCATTGTGATTGTAATCCTGTGTGTAGGGTTTGAAGCTAAGTTGTTGTATAACCTGTATTATTTCACATTGAATTACAAAAAACGTAACCCCATGAGTTTATTATAGTTTTTTAAATACTCGGCTAAGTTGAATGTAACACAAGTGGATTTACGAAGCCTATTCGTTAAGCATGGTTTTTAGCAATTTTTGGCATAAACAAGAATGATATTGACGGAATAATTATTGGGCACAGGTTTCGAGATCAATTTGATCAATTGGTTTATGTATCTAATCTGATACGTAGGATGCAATAAAGATAAGTACTCTGTAGAACTTTGTTAAATTTCATGCATTTACTAGAATCACTTAGCTACAGGTGGTGTAAAAAGCTTGGCTAAAAAGCCTTACGATCCGGTAAGTTTAAAGTAGATCAATTAATAGGCTAATAAAGGATTGAGTTCACTCGATTGATGCTTTAATATGTTGTTAGGTTTATTAATTAAGGAAGGTTTATGAAGAAATTCGCGATGTCTTTATTAACTGCAGGATTGCTAATTTCTAGTGGTCTTCAGGCGCAAGAGATTCAAGGTGGTAACGGTGCAGGTAATTCTG
>NZ_JANQVQ010000057.1:0-1629 GCF_030730205.1 Paraglaciecola sp. | reverse complement strand
TTGGGACAACAAACTCTAAAGGTACAAGATCTAGATATTGATACCGTCATGATTGAAGAAGATGTCAGATTAGTTGACATAAAGTCTTATAAAACTGCCGAAGCTCAGTGGACTAATCAGTTTTGGTTCAATAAAGAAAGCGGTAGGCTATTACGAAGCAGGCAAAAAACAGTGCCAGGCGGTTCCTTTTTCGACATCGTATATGTCAGTAGAGCCTTAAGACTTTAAATTATGAAAATTTGTTCCAGTAGGATTTTATGTTGAAGCTATCTTACCTTTATTTAAGTTTGTTTTTTTTCTCACACTTCTGTTTTTCAGAGGCCAGTATCACAATTAATCACCGTGATTTTGTCTTTACAAATCAGCCTCGTCTTAGTGAAGTACTATCTAAAGTTGCAGATGAGAAAGACTGGTATTGGCCAACGTCACGACTATTTCGAGTGAATAGCAATGAAGCTAATAAGCTTCGAGAAATGACTATAAGTAATCTTCAGTCTGCCCAGCTGACTGCTAGCCATAATGATGCGGCTAATTTCACCAAATTGATCAGTCAGATACAGAACTGGCATTTAGCAGACAGGATCTTGATTAAAATAGACTTTGATTTAGCTCAAGTTGATCCTCGTTACAACCCTCGATTTGAAGATGGAAGTTACCGCTTAGATTTATCTACACGTTCCCCTTATTTAACTATATTCGGATTAACTGATTTACCCAGAGTAATAAAAACGAATAAAAAACAATGTTCTTCTGAACTTGTATCTGAGCTATTTTTACAACAAGAAAATAAGGACTACATATACATCGTCCAACCTGATGGCGTATCGCTTAAGGTGGGTATCGCTTACTGGAACGCAGAATGCGTTGATATTATGCCAGGCAGTCAGATATTTCTTCCCTTACCAGAATCGCAGTTTTCTAGTGAAAACACTGAATTAAATAGACAAATTATTCAGCTCGCAAAAAATAGGATCTTGCCATGAAGTATAGTTTGATAGGGCAACCGTTCCTTAAGTCATTAATTTTTGTGCTTATCGCTTTCTTAAATTCCGGCACGCTTTTCGCTCAAGAGGAGCGAGCCCCCAACAGAACAACACAAATGGTTCAAGGCGGCATTGGTTTGTGGCAAATGCCAACCGCTAGGATGGCACCCGATGGTAATTTGAGTATGAATTACACCGATAACGAAGAATATCGTTTTTGGTCAGCTTCGTTACAGTTATTTCCTTGGATGGAATCAACGGTTAGATATACGGATGTTCGTACGCGACTTTATAGTCCTTTTCCCAACTTCAGCGGCGATCAAACCCTCAAGGACAAGGGCATTGATGTTAAATTTCGTCTCTTGCAAGAAAGTTATTATCTACCAGAGTTATCAGTAGGCTTTCGAGATATTGGCGGTACGGGCTTTTTCGACAGCGAATTTTTTGCCGCTAGTAAAGCTTACGGTCCTTTTGATTTCCATCTTGGAATCGGTTGGGGGTATTTAGGCACGGAAGGCAATATATCAAACCCTTTTTGTCAAGCAGCGGAACGCTTTTGTGATCGCGAAGATGGTTTTTCTGGCAGTGGTGGCACAGTAGAGTTTGGTAAATTTTTTAAAGGTGACGCATCATTATTCGGTGGAAT
>NZ_JANQVQ010000056.1 GCF_030730205.1 Paraglaciecola sp. | reverse complement strand
GAACTGCAAGTTAAAGCAGAACAAGTCAAAGCGGCGGTCAATTTGCTTGATGAGGGCTCGACCGTCCCTTTTATTGCGCGCTATCGTAAAGAAGCTACAGCCGGTTTAGACGATGCTCAATTGCGCACCTTAGAACAAAGGCTCACGTACTTGCGTGATTTAGAAGACCGTCGTGCCGTGATTATCAAATCAATTACTGAGCAGGGCAAGATGGAAGATGCCTTACTAAAAAGTCTAAGGCTTGCTGAAAACAAAACTGAACTAGAAGATATCTATTTGCCCTTCAAACCGAAAAGGCGTACCAAGGGCCAAATTGCAATTGAAGCAGGCTTAGAGCCTTTGGCTAATTCTCTTTTTGATGATCGTAGCCAAAATCCAGAGTCAGTGGCACAGGCTTATGTCAATCCAACTTTCTCGATCGCAGACGAAAAAGCCGCGCTAGAGGGAGCAAAATACATTTTGATGGAACGGTTTGCTGAAGATGCCAGTTTGTTGCAAAAAATCCGTCAATACCTGACTAAAAATGCTCATATCAAAAGTCAAATAGTCAAAGGTAAAGAGCAAGATGGCAGCAAATACAGTGATTACTTTTCTCACTCAGAACTGCTTATTAATACGCCTTCACATCGTGCATTAGCAATGTTCAGAGGCCGCAATGAAGGTATATTGCAAGTCAACTTAGACGCAGACCCGCAAAAAGAAGAAGGGCAGAAAAGCTCTTACTGCGAGCAAATTATTGCTGACCATTTGGGCCTAAAATTTAACGGATTAGCAAGTGATGCCTGGTTTGCTAGCGTTGTGCAGTGGACATGGCGGGTAAAAATCATGTTGCACATGGAAAATGAATTGTTTGGCACCTTACGTGAAAAAGCCGAACACGATGCCATCAGCGTATTTGCTAAAAACCTAAATGATTTATTAATGGCTGCTCCAGCAGGCGCCAAAATAACCATGGGGCTCGATCCTGGCCTAAGAACCGGGGTGAAAGTAGCTATTGTTGATGAAACAGGCAAAGTTTTGGCAACTAGCACCATATTTCCTCACGTACCACAAAACCAATGGGATAAATCTTTACGTACCTTGGCGGTTTTGTGTCAACAACACAAAGTGAAATTAATCAGCATTGGTAACGGTACTGGTTCTAGAGAAACCGATAAACTCGTTGCTGAAATGATAAAAGCCCACCCAGAACTTGGGGTTAGCAAAATAGTTGTTAGTGAAGCAGGTGCATCAGTATATTCAGCTTCAGAACTGGCCTCTAATGAACTACCTGGTTTAGACGTTTCATTGCGCGGTGCAGTATCAATTGCCAGACGTTTACAAGATCCGTTAGCAGAACTCGTAAAAATCGAACCCAAAGCTATAGGTGTTGGTCAATATCAACATGATGTCAGCCAAAGCAACTTAGGTAAGTCACTAAACACTGTTATTGAAGACTGTGTAAATGCGGTGGGTGTTGATGTTAATACTGCTTCTATCGCGTTGTTAAGCCATGTATCTGGTTTGAATAAAACGTTAGCAAATAACATTGTGCAGTTTCGTGACAAAAATGGCGCCTTTCAAACCAGAAAGAGTTTGTTAGATGTTGAGCGTCTTGGGCCAAAAGCCTATGAGCAAGCGGCGGGCTTTTTACGGATTATGAATGGTTCTGATCCCTTAGATGCTTCGGCTGTGCATCCTGAAGCCTATCCCATTGTGCAAAATATCGTGCAACGTTCTGCCGTAGCCGTAAACGATATTGTTGGTAATGCCGCACTGCTCAGAATGCTCAAGCCAGAAGAGTTTGTTACTGACAAATTTGGTCTACCCACGGTCACCGATATAATTAGCGAATTAACTAAACCAGGACGAGATCCTCGTCCTGAATTTAAAACAGCTAACTTTAATGAAAACGTGCACTCATTAAGCGATTTAACAGTGGGTATGGTGTTAGAGGGCGTGGTAAGTAATGTGGCTAACTTTGGCGCTTTTGTCGACGTTGGCGTACATCAAGACGGTTTAGTCCATATCAGCGCAATGACGAATAAGTTCATCTCAGATCCAAGAGAAATTGTTAAAGCTGGCGACATTGTTAAAGTCAAAGTGATGGAAGTCGACGTAGCGAGAAAACGCGTCTCTTTTACGATGCGTTTGGATGATACCCCCAATCAAACCCCTCCTTCGAAAGAGCAGCAAAGACCAATGGGTAAAAAAGAAGGTCAGGGGAAAAGACCTGGCCAACAGCAGCAATCTCGCCAACAGGCACCAGCTAATCCATTAATGGGAAATGCTTTTGCTGATGCCTTTGCTAAAGCAAAGAAAAAATAAGTCCTGATAGTTTAAGCTAGGATACAAAAACGCCCATTGAACATGGGCGTTTTGTCGATAAAAATAAATTCAGCTTCAGGCTATTTGCCTAAAACCTTGCTCTTTAGGCATCGTTGCTTGCTGATAAAAACTATCAATCACGGCTAGGCGACGTACCATTTTCTCATCACGATTAGCATAGGCCAATGTCGCTTGCTCAGCTAAGGCTATATCTTCTTCAACAGATGTATTACTCAGTTCCTCACTGCCTTTTTCAAGAGAGCGAGTAGGAGCGCTAATATCGATACCCTTAGCCGTTTCGTCCAACGTTGGCGGCTGAGTAGTGACTTTTTGTGCACTCTCACTTGAAATAGTCGATTGCGCAGTACTACCTTGATTTTGTTCAAGTACTGGCTTGGCTTGCTCGGCTTTTTCTTTCGCTATCTCATTACGTGCTTCAACGGATTTTTGGGTGGCTTCAGCAGCGACCCGTAAATCTTGTGGTGAGGGCTCTGTGGGTGCCAGTGCCGCAGCCTTAATTTGTTGCATCTTACGCACTGTTTCTTCGGGAGTTGAGCCCTCAGAAATATTAATCGACACCTCACCATCAACCGCATATTGACGACCATCAGGGCCCGTTTGATATTCATATTTAGGCGAATCAGCATGTTGACCACCCATGGCGGCGTGAGCCTGCTCATGCGCTTTGACTTCAAGATCTCGTTGTTTTAATTCTTGAATTTGCTTGTCTTCGGCTTGCTGCTGTTCCCTTTGACGGCTTTCGGCATCCTCACGACCTGCACTTTCGTCACTGCCATTATCTTTGTTTTGTCCCGCTTGCTGACCATCAAAGACCTGACTTTGCGCCAGCTGGGGTTTTTCATATGTTAAGGGCCCAGGAGCCTGCCCAGGGGTTCTAGCACGATCAAACTCAGAACCAAGGCCTTTCTCTGCACTGCTTCCTTCACTTTGCGTAGACGCAGGTATTGTGTCTTTGAGTGTGTTGTCTCTGCGTGCTGCTTCGTTATTAACAGTACCGGTATTAAAGGTAATGGTGGTGGGAATGGGTGGGAAGATATTCATCGTTAATGACGACTAAATTTAAGCCAGAATATCAAGGATAGTGCCAATTGAATCATTGGCCGTATCGAGCACTTTGGCAGACGCTTGTGCATTAATACTATTGACCGATAAGCCAACCAACTCAGAGCTTATTCCACCGGCTATAGGGGGTAGAGTTTGCTTTATGGTGCCAAGCTGAGTTTTGACTGCATTAGCTAAAAATTCTTGGGGGCTTTGAGATGACTGAGATTGGGTAGACAATTGAGCGATGTTCAAGGCATTTTGTGAGAGACCAGCAGACGCACGCGATAAACCAAGCTGGCCATTCACGATCGCGGCATTTACATTACTACTAAAATTAACAGACATCTTTGTGGCCCCCCAGCCTCATGCGACTAATTATTAACCATTTCGCGCTTTTTGCAAAGCTTAACCGGTATCTTTGTTCAAGTAATTGAGCATAAAACCCACAAAAGACGACTGTTCGGAGATAAACGGGGCATGGGAGGAATGTTCAAAAACGCTTATCGAAATTGAAGGCATGAATTTGGCAATATGCTGGGCGACTTTAATTGGCACTAAACTATCCAATCGTCCAAGTAACAGCTGGCAAGGCATAAGTAAATCAATCAGCCTAGCCCTAAGATCACTCGTAGCAAGTAGCGTTAGCCCTGCACTCAAAGCTTGAGGGTTTGCAGCGGGGTAGGCATCTACTTGTGCTTTAATTACTTTTATATCCTTTTTAGCACTCGGGCTACCCATAGCCTGTATAGCCAAAAAACGACTTATAGTGGCACCCTGATTTTCAAGTAATTGTTGTTTAAAATTATCTAATATTTGCGGCTTTATACCAGGCCAATCATTGCCAGCAATAAAACAAGGACTCGTTGCAAGCAAAACAAGTTGATCTATTTTGTGCGCAGCGCTTAAGGCTATTTGCTGGGCCACTAATCCCCCTAATGACCATCCTAATAAGATAGAATTTTCAGGTATTTCCTCAATCAAACAACTCGCCACATTTTCGAGGGTATAAGGTGAAGGAACTATGTCGTGATTTAAACCAAAACCAGGTAAATCAATTGTCGTCACCGTAAAGTGTTCAATTAATTCATCAATCACAGGCTGCCACACCCCGCTATTTAAGCCCCAGCCGTGCAGTAATACTAAGTTCGGGCCATGACCCACTGTTGTAGAAACTAAGTTCAATGTGATTTTTCTTCTATGCTTGTGGTTAAAGGGAAAGCATTTTACAAAAGGCAGATAGGTAATGCAGTCATTAATCATGCAAGATTGTCTCATTTGTCGGCAATTAAGTAAGCGTTTGATTTGCACTTATTGCCAACAAGATTTAGTTACATTACAGCCACCCGGCACGGATAAAAACCTGATGCTTTTACCCAATGTGGCAAAGGGCTTGGCACAGGTTGAGTTTAAAACGCTATATGCTGTTTGTGACTACCAGTGGCCCATTTCTAAGTTGCTAACAGCATTAAAATTTGGCGCTAAGTTACCCAACGCACGTGCTTTGGCTGAGCTGTTTGTTAAACATAATGTCAATACACACTTTGTTTTACCCAAGGCTATTCTGCCAATTCCCTTACACAAAAATCGTTTTTTATGGCGAAAATACAATCAAAGTGTAGAAATCTGCCGCCATATCAGTCAGTTAACCTCGGTACCCAGTTTACACTCAGCCTTGACCAGAAAAAATGCGACCCTTGCACAAACTAAATTATCAGCCGCACAACGAAAAGTGAATTTACGTCAGGCCTTTCAAATTTCATCTTCGGGATTTTCACAGTTAGCGAATATCGATCATATCGCGCTATTTGACGATGTCACCACCACAGGGGCAACAGCAAATGCTGCTTATCGGTGTTTAAAAAACACGTTTCCTCAGTTAAAGATCGATATTTGGAGCATTTGTGTCACCTTAGTGCACTAACCAGGCACATTAATAAAACTCGCCATAAAAATCGCATTGGTAAACAATCGACTGGTTCCTTGCCATGTGCCTCTAAAATTCATATTGTCATTGAAAGCGATCACCCGACCTTTACCAACTTGATGGGCAACAATAGCCGCACTGTTAGCAACGAGGTCTTGCAGTTCAGGCGCCGCATACCCAGCCGTAAGGGGTTTGTCAGTGTACTTAGCTACAGTGATAAAAGGGGCATCTGGCCTTAGTAAAATCTGATTACTGTTTTTAAACATAGGCAAAGCCTCGCGCTCAAAGCCAAAAGCAAGAGGATGGCTGACGTCTAAATTGGTCGTAAAAACAGCACCTGCAATGCGCTGTTTAGCACTGAATGATTCTAAATCGGAGTATTGTAATCCTTTACTATCAAAGGCAAGGGCAATATCACTGGCTGTTTTAGTACGGGCTTTTAACCAACCTTTATCAGCAAACCACGCCACAGCATTTTTTTGACCAATCAACACCCCACCATCTTTAAGCCATGAACTTAAAGATTTCACATTGGTTTCACTGACATTTTTGTAGGTGCCATTCACCCAAATAATATGACTGTAATTAGTCAAATCAAGGCTTGCTAATCTATCTAAGTCAACAATAGTCAGAGGCAATTCTAATTGCTGATCAAAATGATGCCATACCTCACCCGCCTCATATTGTGAGGTTTCTTTGCCGCCCACCAACAGCACTTTTGGTAAACTCAAATTATGCATCTGTCGACTACCTAAATCGATCCCCTGCTTGGTCAAACCAGAATCAATACTCCATAAGGTTATCGGCAAATCTTGACTCATGTCCTGCAGTAATCCGATCAAGTTTTCTGGCTGTGCAAAAGCACTAGGGATCACCACACTGCCAGCAGTGAAATTTACTGCACCTTGACTCGTTTGCGCAACAAATGGCGAGCCCGCCACCTGAACTTTAACCTTGGCTTTTAGTAAGCGACTAAGTAAGGTCGCTGCACTAGAGTCATCCCACGAAAAGGCATAGGCGTAAGCTTTATCAAGCAATTCTGACTGGAACGTTTTGCCAGTGAAATTTCGGTTTGTATCAAAATCAACTTTCGATTCAACCGGCGCGTACTGCAGATTAAAGGCCAAGGCTAAATTCCAGTTGGATACATCATAAAACGTATTGTCATCAAAACTTTTACGGGTAGAAAATAGTGATTTGATTAAACGATATTGGGCTTGCTGCACAGGGATAAATACACTGCTGACGGCTTTAAAAGGTACATCATCTACCTCGATATCACGCTTTAAAGGCCAGTAATCAATGTGATGCGCCTGTAACACGGTTAAAAAATCCTGCATGCGAGTGTAGTCTCGGGCTTCTTGGACCACATAGCCGGTCAGTGCGTCTTTTTTGCTTAACTTAAGGGTGTTGTTATCAAAAGCTTGTTGATAGGCCAATAGCCCATCTTTATTAGCCAAAGCGCCTGCAAAGGTCGAGATAGACGTCGTGACCTGGTTTTGAATAGTATCAGCAAAAGATAGCACGCCGTTGGCAGTGTCACGCAAATGACCTCGGCTACTAGCTTGCTCAAATAAAATACCAATACTGCCAAGGGCGTCAGGGTAAGTAGAGCCTTTACCGTAATAAAAGTCATCGTAACTTTCTTGGGTAAAATACAGTTGTTTATTTTTGTCCAAAGCGCGCGCATGAAACTGCCCTAGGGCATCGGTCAACTCAACATTTTCTTGAGGAGTCCAAGGATTTTTGCGACTAGGAATACCTGGTTGGAAGAAAAAGGTGCTGTCAGAGCCCATTTCATGAAAGTCTGTTAACACGTGAGGCCGCCATTGATGAAATTGCGCAACACGAGCTTTTGATTCTGGATGAACCTGCAATAACCAATCGCGATTCAAATCAAACCAGTAATGATTAGTACGCGATGACGGCCACGCTTCTTGATGCTCACGATTTTGCGGATCGGTCACTAAATGCCGACTCTTGTGCATATTTGCCCATTGAGCAAATCGGCTTAAACCATCAGGATTAAGACTAGGGTCAAGCAAAACGATATTATCCTTTAACAATTGCTCTATTTGCTCGTTTTGCCCGGCCGCTAGGTAATAAGCTATTAATAGGGCAGCATTGCTGCCCGACGACTCATTACCGTGCACGCTGTAACCCATCCATATTATGAGGGGACTATTCGATACCGACTTTCCGTTAAGACTAGCAATATGCTCAGCTTGAAGATTCGCTAAGTTTTGTTGATTGGCGGCTGAGGTAAAGGCCAGTAAAACTAAAGGTCTATTTTCATGTGTTCGGCCTATGTCAACTAAGCTTACCCGCTCAGATTGCGCTGCTAAGGTACGCATATAGCTTACTAACTGATCATGACGTACATGCCATTCGCCAACTTCGCTGCCGAGCGCTTGTGTAGGCGTTGTCACCGCCGGAAGATAAGTCGTATCGGCTGGTAAGTAGTCCTTATCTTGAACGGCATAACTGCTTTGACTCAAGAAAATAAGACTTAAAAACAATAAGTTAAATACATAAGACATAAAGTAAAATCCAATAAATCTAGATATCGTATTGCATAAGGTAAAAGAGTCGCATGTTTTAGCAAAAATTAACATAAGGAAAAGCTATTACTTGAGTGTTTTACTCAAGTAATATTTGTTATGATATTAAGCAAAGTAAAGACTGTAGGTAAAACAATGATTTCTATTTCTGAAACCGCACAAGCGCATTTTTGTAAATTGCTCGAAAAGCAGGAAGCAGGTACAAATATTCGAGTATTTGTGGTCAATCCAGGTACGCCAAGTGCTGAGTGTGGTGTATCGTACTGTCCACCTGATGCCGTGGAGTCCAGCGATACCACTTTAGAGTTTAACGGCTTTGACGCCGTCGTTGACCTAGAAAGCGCACCATTTTTAGAGGGCGCAGAAATTGACTTCACTACTGACCAAATGGGTTCACAATTAACCCTTAAAGCACCCAACGCTAAAGCACGCAAAGTAGAAGATGACGCACCGTTAATCGAGCGTATCGGCTATATGATCGAGTCTGAAATCAATCCTCAGTTGGCGAGTCATGGCGGTAAAGTGTCCTTGATAGAAGTGACCAAAGACAAAGTGGCTATTTTGCAATTTGGTGGTGGTTGTAATGGTTGCTCAATGGTTGATGTGACGCTTAAAGACGGTATTGAAAAGCAAATGTTAGCCAAGTTCTCTGGTGAACTAACAGGCGTCAAGGATGCAACAGAGCACCAAGCCGGTGAGCACTCTTATTATTAACTAGGATATTGCTGTTGAATTGGCTACACCGTTTTGCAAATGACACACCTAGACGCTGGACCGAGTTTAAACTCGGTCTTGGCATATTTACCGCTGGAGCAATATTGATTCTAGTTGGTGCTCAGGATTGGATCTGGTTGCAAGTGCCAGGACTTCTGTTGTTAGTCGTTGGTGGCCTAGTTGCAGCAAGGGGTTACCTAGGTATTTTAGTATTTCGTCTTACTGGCAGTTTTAATAAAGCTAAACCACCAGCTTCTTTATTCGATACAGATAAATAAAATAGGCCCCCAAGGTCATGCCTCTGGCTAATAAAAATCCTAATAAAGCCAACCACATTCCTTGATTTTGTTGATAACTAAATAATAACCACAAGGGTACATAGATACCTATAGCACTGAGTAACATTGAATTCCGCATGGCTTTAGCGCGGGTCAAACCGATAAATACCCCATCGAGTAAAAAACACCAGTGAGCAAATAAAGGCAGTAGTGCGATGATAGGTAGATAAGGGCTGGCAGCCATTTGTAGGTCGGTGTGGGTAGTCAGCATGGCAATAATATCATTACCAAAAACATAAAATACCGCGCTATAGCCCATGGCGAATACCAATGACCACACCAGGCTTTGACTGGTTACTCGTGCAATGCCAGTAGCGCTTTTTTTACCTAGTTGCTCGCCCACCAACGCTTCAGCGCTATACGCCACGCCGTCTAACCCAAGGGCAATAAGACTAAAAAACTGTAAAAGGATGGCGTTAATGGCAGCGCTCGTGGCGCCATACCGCATGCCTTGAAACACCAAAAATGCTAAGCAAAGCTGCAAGGTGATATTGCGCACAAAGGAGTGGCCATTCAAGGCGAGTAATTGGCGTAGCGAGGTTAATTTAAACCAACTTGGTTCGAAGCTCAGTTGTCCAACTATATTTTTGGATGCTCGTAGGCTTAAACCCATAATGGCATATTCTGCAATAATGGTTGCAAGCGCGACTCCTCGCACATCGAGTTGCCAATACACCACCAAATAAACACTTAATACCGCGTTAATCAAATTACCAAGAATTTGGATCCACATCACTACACCGGCACGTTGCTGGCCAATTAACCACCCTATCAATACGAGGTTTGCTAAAGCGGCGGGCGCGCCCCAAATACGCACGGAAAAATAATCTTGAATTACATCCACTACCGCCGGCTGTGCGTTGGCGAGTAATACCACCAACTTCAGCCACAGATTTTGTGTGAACAAAATCGCAACTGCCAGCAATACACTTAAATACAAACCTTGTACTAAGGTTTTGTTTGCCTTGGCTACGTCGTTTTCACCCAATGCTTGGCCGCTTAAGCCCGTGCTGGTCATACGTAAAAAACCACAAAGCCAATAAAGCTGAGTAATAAACAAGGCAGAAACTGAAGCCCCCGCTAAATAGTAGGTCGAGTCTAAATGCCCAAGTACAGCAGTATCCACTAAGCCCATTATAGGTGTAGTCAAATTACTTAATATCATTGGCCCTGCGATAAAAAGTATCGACTGATGTAAGCTGGGTTTAAAAAATTTTGATAGACTGGACACCGATTAACTCACTTTCAGACAGATTGGATTACTTCATGATTAACAAGGGTTTGTGGCACTTACTGTTACTTGTATCTGTGTTCTTTGCACACGACATTGAGGCCAAAGACAATGCGGTGATCTTACTCTATCACCATGTTTCTGAACAAACACCTGCGGTGACCTCTGTTTCTCCTAAGGTATTTAGACAACACTTAGAATACTTGTCTGCCCATCATCAGGTACTGCCATTAGAAACGGTTATCAAAGCGATTTCACAAGGCAAAAGCTTACCGGACAAGAGCGTTGTAATTACCTTTGATGATGGTTATGACAATATTTTTGAGCAGGCACATCCTTTACTAAAAGAATTTGGTTTTCCTTACACGGTGTTTATTAACCCGCCTTTAATAGGCAAAGCCAGCTACCAGTTAAGCTGGGCACAGATTAAAAAAATGGCCCAAGAAGGTGCGACCTTCGCTAATCATGGCAACACCCACGAGCATATGTTAGGTAGATTACCTGGCGAGAGTGATGAAGCATGGCTTAGTAGAGTGATGGACAACATTAATCAAGCAGAGCAAACCTTAGCGCAGCAACTTGGCTACAGCTTAAAATATTTCGCTTATCCCTATGGCGAGTTTAATGTCCCTCTCAAACAAGCGTTACGCCAACAAGGTTACGTGGCTTTTGCACAAATTTCTGGTGCAGTTGCCAGTTACAGCGACTTTGGTGCATTGCCGCGTTATCCTGCGGCTGGTATCTATAGCAATATTAATAGCCTAAAAACCAAATTAGATAGCCTCGCCATGCCTGTTAACAATATTACACCTAACGAGCCTTTGATCACCTTACCCATCCCTGACATTGACCTGATATTTGATGTGAGCACCGAAGACTTGCGATTGAGTCAACTGAGCTGTTTTGTCGCTGATAAAACGGTAAAGCTTAGCTTCACAAAAAACACGGTTACGGTTCCTTTCAAAGCGCAGCAAAAAGCCGGACGTCAACGCGTCAACTGCACCGCACCCAGTATAAAAGAGTCGGGGCGCTACTACTGGTTTTCGCAGCCTTGGTTTGTACCTACAGCAGATGGACAGTGGTTAGATTGATTTAAACAAATGTAAATGTTGAGCGAAGCCTAGGGCCTTCATGGCATCACTTTCAATTGAGCGTTGTCCTAAAGTGAAACCAAGGGACTGGTAAAATTGAATCGCTTGATGATTACTGACAGGAACATCTAAGGTGATTTCTGATTTACCTAAGGCTTTGGCTTTTTCACTCATGTCATTTAGCAAATAAGTGGCAAAACCTTGCCTTTGATAAGTGGGTAATACCGCTAAATGACCGATACACAATTGATGACGTTGAGGCTTAGGAATAAAGTCTTGTACAACCATACTGCGGCTTAGTACCTTCATGCTATGCTCAGTGCCATAATACTGAATAACGCTTTGTAGACTGGCTTGGTGGAAGGCATTGCCTAACTCAGTGTGCCACGCTGAAATACAGGCGACAACTGCACCGTCTAGCTCACCTACCCAATGATTAGCAAAACCAAACTGACCACCACCTTGGCATAAGGCACGGCGTAAAAAACCTTGGCTATTGAACTGAGGAGTAATATCAAACATAGCCGCTAAGCTTTGCCCGCCTGAAGCAAATATCAATTCACTGAGTATTTGGCTATCGCTCTGGATTGCTCGGCGCACAAGCATAAAAGCCAACCTTAATGACGGGTCACAATTGCCATATCAGCCAAGATCAATTGGCTATCACTGAGGGCTATCTTACCAGGTTCAAACTTCGCCTTAAAACGACCAATAACTTGTGCTTGAGGATTCACTAATACCACTGACGAGCTATGATCCACCAAATAATTAGGATTATCTGTGCTATCGCTCATGGAATACATCATGCCCATGGCTTTAACCAATGGAAATAAATACTTGTGTTCACCACTTACACCAATAAATTCAGGGTCAAAAAAATTAACATATTCATCTAAACGTTCTGGCGTATCGCGTTTTGGATCCACCGATAAAAACACCACTTGGATTGGATAATCACTCGGCATGGCTTTCAATTGTGGGTACACCCTATCAAGATCAGCTAAAGTAGTTGGGCAAACATCGGGGCAAAAGGTATAACCAACAAACACCAAACTCCAATGATCTTTGAGCTGAGCTGAAGTAAAGGATTGGCCACGGTTATCTGTTAGCTGAAAATCCGGTAGGGCTCTAGGCTGAGGATAGCGACTCAAATATTGCTCTTCAGCGCTTTGTTTTGGGCTAATGGTTAGGGCCGCAACAATACCGATAACTAAGGCGATAAAGGCAACGAGACCTGCTTGTAATCTAGTCATAATTAAAATTTAAGGTAATGGTCAACAAGTAGTACGACAAACAATACCATCAAATGAATAATAGAAAACTTAAAGGTTTGCATCGCGGTTTCATCAGTACTGGCAAATTTGAGTTTCCACGCATAATACAAAAAACCTACATTGAGTAGGGATGAGCCGATCAGATAGATTAGACCCGTCATGCCAATTAGGTATGGCAGTAAACACACGACGCCTAACAACACGGTATATAACAAAATAGAGGTTTTAGTAAATTCGATACCGTGAGTCACAGGCAACATAGGCACTTGAGCCCGCGCGTAATCTTTTTCACGATGAATAGCCAAAGCCCAAAAGTGCGGCGGAGTCCAAGTAAAAATAATCAACACTAACAATAACGCTTCAGGGTTAATTTGACCGGTCACGCTAGCCCAACCCAACAAAGGGGGCGCTGCTCCCGCTAAACCACCTATCACAATATTTTGTGGAGTGGCTCGCTTCAAATACATGGTGTATACCACCGCGTAACCTACCAAACTGGCCAGTGTTAATAAGGCCGTTAAACGGTTCACCCACAACTCTAAAATCAAAAACCCTAGTACACTCAACGTTGCTGCAAATATCAGCGCTTTTTGTGGAGTGACTTTACCCTTAGGCATCGGGCGATTAAAAGTTCGGGCCATTTGGCTGTCTATACGCCGATCAACAACATGATTTACCACTGCTGCGGCTGACGACAAAAAGCCGATCCCAGTCAAGCCAGCAACCAAAATCTGCCAGCTTATCCACGTCTCACTTGCCAAACACATCCCCACTAATGCAGTAAGCAAAAGTAACATCACTACTTTTGGCTTAGTCATTTCGTAATAATCATGCCAAGTACTCAGCAATGAAGCGGTATTTTTTGCTTGTCCGGTTGCTAATGCTTTATCCATTGCTCTCTCCTATGTTTTTCGATACAGCGTGTAACTCAAGGTCACCAACACTAGTAGTAAACAAGCTGCTACAAAGTTATGCATAACAGCAACGGCAATGGGCAAACTAAATACCACATTACTTACACCCAGAATCACTTGCACTCCTAGTATCAACATTAACAAAATGCAAAGTCGCTTGATTAAATTAGCGGTCGCAGCTTTGTATAGACCCAGCGCCATCCAACTCAGATAAATAAACGTGATGATGGCGCCCAGTCTATGCATGATATGCATCGTCATACGTTCATCATAGTCATGCACGCCGTATTCGTAATTATCCGCATGAGGAACACTAAAAGCGCCAGCAAAATCGAGCCTCGCATACCAATCCCCCTCACACAGCGGTAACTCTGTGCACGCTAAGGCGGCATAATTGGCTGATGTCCAGCCGCCCAGTGCTATTTGGCAGGTCGCCACAAAGATGGCGAACAGCGTAAACTTACCAAACGAGCGCATGCGATGATCGCCACCAGGTATACGATAAGGCGTTAAACGTAAATACAATAAAAATAGGCAGCTCAGAACGCTGAAGCCACCAAGTAGATGACCCATCACCACCACAGGCAATAAATTAAGTGTAACCGTCCACATCCCCAATGCACCTTGGAAGCACACCAAACAAAGTAGAAAAAAGGGTAATTTAAGCGGCACACCATGACGCCTTTGCCAAACACTGATAATAAAGATAACCAGAATGACAAACCCTAACCCACTAGCAAAATAGCGATGCACCATTTCGTTTCTTGCTTTGTGAGCCTCGTAAGGGCGGTCTGGAAAATGTTGTTGAGCTGTTTCGATGTGTTTTGAGGTGTTCGCTAAACTTAAATGCCCATAACAGCCGGGCCAATCAGGACATCCCAAGCCAGCATCAGTTAATCGAGCGTATGCACCCAATATTATAACCACCGCAGCGAGCAGTATACTGATAAAAACTAGCTTCTTCATTAGCTTACCCTCTAACCAATACGCGACAATTTAAGTACTTTTCGCATATCAGCTAAGATATCTCGACTGTGGAGTACTGCTTGCTGTTGGTCGTTCTGTGTTTGATAACGTAAAATAATGTTGTCTAAGGTGTCTACAATGAAAATACCATTAGTTTTAACATCTTTAAACACTTGGTTAACACTTTGTTCGTCTGAGTGAATAATCCGAATATTTTTATATTCGGCAACTTTACCCAGTGCAGCTGAATCGCTGCTCGGCATTGCCACCACAACAGATTCCACTCTATCTTGCTCTTTACCTAAGGCGCTCCAAAGCTGATTAAGACTATAAATGGCATTTTGACATTCATTAAGGCATTCACTCGGTATGACATATAAAAATTTCCAACTCGGTGGGTAATCAGCAGAGTGCCATTTCGTCATATCTAAGCTTGGGGCTAATAATTGACCTTTATTGGTGGCAGCTTGGTTAAACCAATTATATTCAAGAGCAAATTTTGCCAATACCACTGGTAAGGCAAAAACAGCGATAAAAAGAAAAATGAGGCCTTTATTTTTTATTTTTGGAGTTTCAGTCATTGAGTTTCTCTGGTTATTTTTCGACGTTGAGCGAAAACAAAAGTGATAAGGGCGGCAAAAGCCAGTAAGAACCACTGTATGGCGTAGGCAACATGTTTTTCCGGGGGCATGACAACTGGCTGCCAATTGCGCAGATACGGCACATTTTCTTGTGGGTCAAGTAAGACCACAAAAGGCAAAAAGTCTTGCTGATAATGTTGCGCCATTAAGGCAATATCCATTTGCTGCATAACCTTTGGCCACTGCTGATTAAAACGCGCTGTTTCTTTGATTAAACTGTTATTCAAAGGTATCGATACCCTACCGCTATACTCATCCTCAATTATGGGCAACTGTACATCAGGTAATTCTGCCCGCAGACGTGGCGCAGCTACCCAACCAAAATTAACCAATACACGACCTTGTAAAGTTGTCACTGGCACCACCACCTCATAACCCACTTTTCCCTGTTGTATTTTGTTATCCAACAAAAAATATCGCTGCTCGTCAGCAAGTCCTGATAATTGAATGGGATAATCCCGAGCAGCTTTTTGTAGTTCTTTGGCGGCACTAAGGGTTAAGGGCGCTGAAACAGCTGCTTGTTCAATTGCCATTAATCTTTGCTTTTTTTCATCTGCTCGTTGTAACTGCCAAAGACCCAATGCAAACATAATGACAACGGCCAAAAAAGTGACTAAGGTAGAGAAAATAGGTAAGCGTGAATGTCGTGTCACCGCTTTACCTTAACTCTACGTTCAGAGATGGGGTCGGCAAGATGTTATTGATTAAAATACTCATAGCAGGATTAGTACTGTTCATGGTGTTCAATTTATTTAAAGCGATGGTTGTCATGTTAAAAAACGACCCCGATAGCCCGCCAATGTCAAAGTATATTGGGCGCAGACTCATTGCTTCGGTCATCATTGTCAGTTTGATTTTAGTTGCGATAGCCACTGGCCTCATTACGCCGAACCCTCGGCCATATTAAAGCCCAAGGAGCAAGCGCCGCTTACCCCCTGAGCTTATTTCTGTTAAAGAATATAAACAAAGAAAAATAGCATTACCCACACTACGTCCACAAAATGCCAGTACCAACTACCCGCTTGAAATGCAAAATGATTCTCCTTAGTGAAGTGACCTTTGGCGACTCTCAACCATAAAATGAGTAAGATTAAAGTACCGACGGTAACGTGGAAGCCATGAAAACCGG
Organism: Paraglaciecola sp.; assembly: GCF_030730205.1. GTDB lineage: Bacteria > Pseudomonadota > Gammaproteobacteria > Enterobacterales > Alteromonadaceae > Paraglaciecola. Next base: position 5,134 of record NZ_JANQVQ010000056.1, on the reverse strand, counting down.
TCAACATGAAAAAGGTATTACCATAAACGCCGGACTGCAAGGTTAAACCCATTTCAGTGTAGGCGTGGATATACTCTTCCACTTGCATAAACACGAACAAGCAGCCCAACAACACCGTAAGCCCAAGCCAACCAAGGATTTGCTGACGTTTGCCTTTTTCGAGCGCCACATGAGCCATATGACAAGTAACCGAAGACGCCAACAATATAATGGTGTTGTATAAGGGCAAACCTGTCCAAGGCATGGCTTCTGTGGTAATACCACCTGGGGTCTCAACTAAAGGCCACATCGCTTGAAAAGAAGGCCACAGTACCTCGTTTGTCATTTGATTATTTGAGGCACCACCTAGCCAAGGTACTGCGATTGCTCTGGCATAAAACAAGGCACCAAAGAACGCCGCAAAAAACATCACTTCAGAAAAGATAAACCACGCCATACCTTGTCGATATGAACGCCCTAACTGCTCGCTATACAAACCCGACATTGACTCATGTATCTGATTTCTAAACCAACCAAACAGCATAAACACTAAGGTTGCAAAACCAGCGATCAAGATATAACTGCCAAACCCTTCTTTGCCACGAGTCGTTTCAATGACTACGTTACCCGCACCAACAGCTAATAAAAATAAAGCGCAGGCTCCCATGAACGGCCAAGGACTTTGGGCAGGAACATAGTATTTTTCATATTCTTTTTCTGACATCTTGCTCTCCTTTTACCCGCGATTAAGAGCAACTTGCTGTTCAGCAGTTGTCACGTCATAGAGGGTATATTGCACAGTAAAATAGGTCATATCTTTGGGAATTTGCGGATCAACGTAAAAACGCATTGGCATAATGATTTTTTCACCGGCCTGCAAAATTTGTTGTTCAAAGCAAAAACATTCTGTTTTATTTAAATATATCGCGGCTGTGCCCGGCGAAACAGAAGGCACCGCTTGTCCAACAATCGCTCTAGCGCCAGGATTTTTAGCGCTAAAATTAACCTGATTCATCTCTCCAGGATGCACTTTGACCTGCTGGGTCTCTACTTCAAACTGCCACGACATGCCCGTATTGATCCGAGTAATAAACTCAACAGTGACATATCGACTTTCATCAATATCCACCGCCTCGTACACCGCTGCAGTATTAGACGTCTTGCCGTTAAGACCAGTTAAATCACAAAAGACGTCATAAAGTGGCACTAGGGCGAAGCCAAAACCAAACATACCAAGCACGATGGCCAATAACTTAAGGATTAAACTTTTGTTCTGTTTGGTTTGATCGGTCATCACGTGCCACTCTTCTTGTCTGGTTTATTTAACAACGGGTGGAGTTTCAAAGGTGTGATAAGGGGCTGGAGAAGGAATTTCCCACTCTAAACCTTCTGCACCTTCCCATACTTGCGCTGATACAGGCTCACCCTTTTTACGGCACGCTTTAATTAACAATGCCAAGAAAATGAGTTGTGATAAACCAAAGGCAAAACCACCAATACTGATCCATTTATTAAAGTCTGCAAACTGCAAAGCATAATCAGGTATACGACGCGGCATACCCGCTAAACCCACAAAGTGCATAGGGAAAAACAAGACATTGACGGAGACTAATGAACACCAAAAGTGCCATTTAGCTAAGGTGATATCAAACATTTTGCCGGTCCATTTAGGCAGCCAGTAATAAACCGCTGCCATAATTGAGAATATCGCCCCAGTCACCAGAACATAATGGAAGTGAGCTACCACAAAATAGGTATCATGATATTGGAAGTCTACGGGCGTGATGGCTAACATGAGACCGGACAGCCCGCCAATGGTAAACAACACGATAAACGCGAGCGCAAACAACATGGGCACTTCAAAACTCAGTGAACCTCGCCACATAGTTGCCACCCAGTTAAAGACTTTTACCCCGGTCGGTACAGATATCAGCATGGTGGCTAACATAAAGAACATCTCGGCAAACACTGGCATGCCCGTGGTAAACATGTGGTGAGCCCAAACAATAAACGACAACAAGGCTATTGACGTTGTGGCATATACCATTGAGGCATAACCAAAGAGGGGTTTGCGCGAAAAGGTCGGTACAATTTGCGAGATAATGCCAAAAGCTGGCAAAATCATAATGTACACTTCCGGATGACCAAAAAACCAAAATATATGTTGGAACATCACGGGATCACCACCACCGGCTGCATCAAAAAAGCTTGTACCAAAAAACTTATCGGTTAACACCATGGTCACCGCGCCAGCTAATACTGGCATGACGGCTATCAGTAAAAAGGCGGTGATTAACCAGGTCCAAACAAACAGCGGCATTTTCATCCACGTCATGCCAGGGGCACGCATGTTGAAAATAGTCACAATAACGTTAATGGCGCCCATGATGGATGAGGCGCCCATAATATGCACCGAAAATACAAATAAAGCGGTAGTGTCATTACTGTAAGTGGTTGATAGTGGAGCGTAAAACGTCCAACCAAAGGCGGGGCCGCCGCCTTCCATGAATAACGATGACAATAAAATAATAAAAGCAAATGGGAGGATCCAAAAACTCCAGTTATTCATGCGTGGTAGAGCCATATCCGGCGCACCAATCATCATAGGTATTAACCAATTAGCTAAGCCAGTAAAAGCCGGCATAACCGCACCAAACACCATTATCAGGCCGTGAACGGTGGTCATTTGGTTAAAAAAGTTAGGTTCAACGATTTGTAGACCAGGTTGGAATAGCTCAGCGCGAATGACCATAGCCATTGCCCCGCCGGTTAAAAACATAATAAACGCAAACCACAAATAAAGTGTGCCTATGTCTTTGTGATTAGTGGTATACAACCATCGTTTAATGCCCTTAGGAATATGATGCTCATGATGGTCGTGGCTCTCATGATGATGTTCACTGGTGGGTGTGTTCATATCCATCTCCTCCTATTTACCGTTTATCGCGGCGTTAATGTCTTTGGCTTGAACGAGATCATTGGTGTTATTACCCCATGCGTTACGTTCATAGGTAATCACCGCCGCCATATCGGTCATCGATAATTGTTTTGCATACGCTTGCATCGCTGTGCCTGCTACACCGAACACGACACGATCGATATGAGCAGGTTGATCTTTTAAGGCTATTTGACTGCCTTTCAAAGCCGGAAACACGCCCGGTAAGCCTTCGCCATTTGGCATATGGCAAGCTGCGCAATTGGCCATGTAAACCTTTTCACCCGTCGTCATTGCTTCATCCATCGTCATATTCATCGATAGAAGGCGTTGCTCTTCCGCTTTGGCTTTTGCAATGATATCTTTTTGCTCACCTATCCAGCTCTCATAATCAGCTTGCGTTTTTGCAATAACCACAATGGGCATAAAACCATGGTCTTTACCGCATAGCTCAGCACATTGACCGCGATAGATCCCCGGCTCATTCACCTTTGCCCATGCGTCATTAATAAATCCAGGATTGGCATCTTGTTTTACCGCAAAATCAGGCACCCACCACGCATGGATGACGTCATCTGAAGTAATCAAAAAACGAACTTTCTTATCAATAGGAATAACAAGAGGGCGGTCAACTTCGAGTAAATAATTATGACCCTTCTCGAATTTGCCTTGAATTTGTTCTGGCTGAGTGGCTAGTTTTGAAAAGTATTCAACCCCATCGTCCATGTACTTATAGTGCCATTTCCATTGAGAACCGGTGACCTGAATAGTTAAATCGGGTTGGTTTGCATCTTCCATATCGATAAGCAATTTAGCAGCGGGCACAGCCATAACAATGAGTATGATGAAGGGAATAACAGTCCAGGCAATTTCAACTTTGATGCTTTCATGAAAGTTAGCGGGCTTCGCCCCTTTAGATTTTCGATGAAACCACATAGCCCAGAACATCGCACCGAATACACCAGCGGCGATAACCACACAGATAATAAACATCAGCATGTGCAGGTCATACACTTTTTCGCTTATGTCTGTCACACCTTTAGTTAAGTTAAGTTGGTATTGTTCAACCTTTGTGGCGGATTCTGCTAATGCAGGTAAAGCTAAAACGTTAGCAAATACCAAGCTCATTTTGGATAAAGTTCTCTTCACACGACACCCCATCTGCCAAACCTATTGTTTTTATTCCATTTACTTAATAGTTTAAAAAGCCAAGTACGTAGCACTTTTTAAACAATTATAAGACAAGCGGCTGTTACTGGATTGTTAATAGAATGATAAGAATTACTTATTTTATGAGCAATAGTCTAGCTTTTTTGTTCAAAAGTTATTCAACAGGGTGTTTTTTGAACATTATTTTGTTAAAAAATGCGTATTGCTTGAAAATAGTGCAAGGAAGGAGGGTTTATTATGTTGATCTGTTTGAAAACCAAAAGAAAAGTCCGTTGACCTAAACTTAGTCAAAATACGTCGAGGTCAACCAACGAGCTAAAAAAGCAGCTAAAACTATAACAAACTGTTTATTTAGCCACTCAATACGCTGTCTCTTACATCCAATCAGAACTGCGGATAACACCTACCGCAATTCCTTCAATAGCAAAGGCTTGGCTGGCCAAATCCACTTTAATTGGCGCAAAAGCATCATTTTCAGCATGTAATAGCACTTGTCGGCCTTTTTTCTCAAGCCGCTTTACTGTTACATCATCCTCAACGCGAGCTACAACGACTTGGCCATTGTGTACGTCAGTGGTGCGATGCACCGCCAATAAGTCACCATCAAGAATACCAATGTCTTTCATACTCATGCCGCTTACTCTTAATAAAAAGTCAGCGCTGGGTTTAAACAAACCTGGGTCTACACGATAATGCCCTTCTACATGCTCGGCCGCTAAAATCGGTTCTCCAGCTGCCACACGACCAATCAAAGGCAAACCTAACTCTTCAAGCTGTTCGTCTAAAGGAACATTCACCTTAATACCACGGGATGTGCCGGGCAAAATATCGATCACACCTTTTCGGGCTAATGCCTTTAAATGCTCTTCGGCAGCATTGGCAGACTTAAACCCCAGTTTAAGTGCAATCTCTGCGCGAGTAGGCGGCATTCCCGTTGCTTGCATAGTATCTTTAATAAGTTGTAGAACTTCTTCTTGTCGCGATGTTAGTGGACGCATAAACAGCCTGTTTTTCTATACAGTGAACTGTCAGTATATACAGTTACTTGTG
>NZ_JANQVQ010000055.1 GCF_030730205.1 Paraglaciecola sp. | reverse complement strand
ATCAATGATTATGCTCAGCACCAATTGCTTGACCGTCGGCATTATAAAACCCTGAGGCGCCATGTTCGACAAAACCAAGGTTGATCATTTTGGCTAAAAAGGGGTCGCTGTGATCGTCGCCGATGTCGGCAAAGTCGGTACTTTGATAAGCGTTACGCTGGGCAAAAAAGGCCTGAATTTGGCTTGAATCACTTTGCTTGTTAGTCAGTTGCCAAATTTCTTGTTGCCCACCCACGGTGGAACTGAAATAGCTCAGTAGATTCAGTGCGGGTAGCCATTTCACTACAATCTTTCCCTGAGTGGTGTCTTTGCTAAAGGTTTGCTCTTGGTTGCAGCCTTCGCCGCTTTCACTGCTTAGTTCAAGTTGTGAAAGTAAGGCCTGCGAGACCAACTGATAGCGATATAGCCAGTCTTTTTCACTTTTGCCATGTACCTTTTCGCCGGGTTGATATTCGATGGCGCGTTTATACTGATCAAAAAAGCGAGTGGGTTTGATTTGTTGGTTTTTTAACAAATACCATGATTCGGTAATGTTGGTTTGTGGAAATTGATGGGCAACGGTATGGCCATCTCGCCACAATATGAGTGAACTTTTTTGCGCAGTTTGGTCATTTTTGTGGGTTTGCAGGGTATATTCTGCACGCAGATGTGTCGGATCGATATCACATTGTGCGTGGCTAAGTTGGCTTGCCAGTAACAGCATTGAAAAGAATACGGTTTTCACGGTTTGCTCCAAAGTGAAAAATAGGCGTTTGAGTGGTTTAAAGTCGTTAACAGGTAAAGGGAAAAAAGGGCGCAAGTCATTGCGCCCTTAATTTGCTTAACAGTCTATTCAATTGACTGCTTGGCATTCGCCTTAGTACTTAAATCAGCGGCAAATTCCATTACATGATAAATGGTGCTTTGCTCGTTGGTGCCATTGACTAATAAGGCCCCAGGGCCTGAGGCATAGATGCCTACGTCTTCACCTGAGTGGGTTTCAGATGAAAGCGGAACGAGTGCTTCCTGGTGAAAACCCGGTGAAGTGGTGTCGATATCACTTAAGTCATGGCGACCCGCAGCTATAGGGAGGTTATAACCAGCATCAGCATCGGTTTCGTCACCTAGGTTTCTAAACCCATTTCCGTTGGTATAGCCCAAGGTTGTATAGGGCATACCATCGGCGGCAAGGGCTGGCTCTTGTGAACCAACACCGACCACTTTACCTAAGATTGGGTTGCCGCGTTTAGGGTAACCGGCAATGGTAAATACGTGGCCATGGTCAGCAGTAACAATGATTAAGGTATTGCTCATGTCGGTCATTTGAACTGCTTTTTTCACCGCATCAGATAAGGCGATAGTATCGGTAAGGGCGCTGTATGCACTGCCTGCGTGGTGGCCGTGGTCAATACGACCGGCCTCAACCATCAAGAAAAAGCCCTCGCTGTTGTTGTCGAGTATATCAATGGCTTTTTCAGTCATTTGGGCAATAGAAGGCTCGCCTGCTACGTCGTTGGCACGATCCGCTTCGTATTGCATGTGAGATTCATTAAACAAGCCAAACAACTTGGTGGTATTGGCGGGGTCTACCGCATCAAAACCGGTTTGATCCATCACATAAGTACCACTGGTGTATTTGGCTTGCCATTCAGCGGTTAAATCACGGCCGTCTGTACGGTCGCCCTCTACTGCGCTGACCGCATCAGTGCTATTAAAAGCCACGTCTTTGGGCAAAAATGAACGACGTCCACCGCCCATAACAACTTCGATACCATCCACATCAATACCGCCAATACGCGCTTCTAAGTTAGTTTCAAAGTTTACTAATTGGTCAGCGATGTCGGTGCAACCGGCTGTTTTTGCATCGGCAGGCATATCACCGTCGTCTTCCCAGTCGCGATCTGCTGATTTTGCATAAGTAGCCGCTGGAGTGGCATGCGTAATACGGGCGGTAGAGATGATACCCGTAGATTTGCCCGCAATTTCAGCCAGTTCAAGGGCAGTGATTAATTCGTGGCCGCTAACGGTGCTGCAATTACCTCGCTCAACCGCTTCGCTTACCCCAATAACGCCGATGTCGGTTTTTACGCCGCTCATCATGGCCGTCATGGTGCCTGCAGAGTCGGGGGTTTGTGAGTCAACATTATAGGTTTTAGATAAGCCCGCAAAAGGAAAGGTATCAAATGATAACTGGTGTTCTTCACCAAGCTCACCGTTTAACTGTCCTTCAAGTATGCGAGCGGCCGTTACGGTTGATACACCCATGCCGTCACCTACAAATAAAATCACGTTTTTAGCGCTGCCGCGCAAGCGTTCAATTGATTTAGCTGCAAGCTCAACACCGCTTTTGGTGCTAACACTTACTTGAGTGTTCGTGGCGTTTAACCACGCACTGCGCGCCTGAGCGACTTTTTCTTGGCCATCAACAAACCAGTCATTGTTGAGGTTAGTGAGTAACTCACTTGAGCTTACACTACTGACACCTGGGGCACATACATAATCGGTGCTGGTGATTTCGCTGCTATCCAACGTGCCATTGGCATCTGCATCAAGACCAGAGTCGATTTGCACGCCGCTATTGGGGCAGTTGGCATGGCCTACAGCTAAGTTAGTTTGTAGCACTAAACTGGTTAAGCCATTGCTACCATTTGCGCCGTCACTTCCATTCGTGCCGTCGTTTCCATCATCCATGCAGGCTGACAAGCCCATTACTGCCATGGCTATCATTGTTAATTTTAATGTTTTCATGATGCTTTTCTGCCTATTCCTGAATTAAGTCGAGCGCTTGTTCAATTAAATGAAACACAACACTTTGTTCAATCACACCTTGAACCAACTGGGCGCCGGGCCCTTGTGCATGTAAGGCAATGTCTTCGCCTGAATGGGTTTCGTCACTAAGGGGGACCAACGCTTCTTGGTGATAACCGCTGGCGGTAGTATCGATAGTGGTAAGATCTGCACGGCCTAGCGCAATGTCTTGGCCGTAGCTTAAATCTGCATCAGTCGCGTTGCCTAGGTCATGAAAGCCATTACCGTTGTTGTAGCCCACTGTGGTGTAAGGCATGCCCTCGGCGTCTAACGCGGCTTCATCAGAGCCAACCGATACCACTTTTCCTAAGATGGGATTACCACGTTTTGGGTATCCGGCGATGGTAAAAACGTGGCCATGATCGGCAGTGACTAAAATTAAGGTATCGTCAGGGTTGGTCATCGCGACCGCTTTTTCAACGGCGTCAGATAGGGCAATTGCATCGGTTAGAGCGTTGTAAGCACTGCCTGCATGATGGCCGTGGTCGATACGGCCTGATTCAACCATCAAGAAATACCCTTGTTCGTTGTTATCCAGAATATCAATGGCTTTTTCAGTCATTTGCGCAATTGAAGGCTCGCCTGCAACATCATTTGCGCGGTCAGCTTCGTACTGCATATGTGATTCATTAAATAAACCAAACAGTTTGGTGGTGGTGGCCGCATCAACAGCTTCAAAACCCGCTTGGTCAATCACGTACTTACCTTGTGGATAATGGGCTTGCCATTGAGCGGTCAAGTCTTTGGCATCAGTGCGGTCACCTTCGACTTCGCTTACTGCATCAGCACTGTTAAAGGCAGCGTCCTTAGGTAAGAACGAGCGACGTCCACCGCCCATGACTACGTCGATTCCATCCACATCCACACCTTTAAACCGAGCTTCAAGGTTGGCTTCAAAATTCACTAATTGACTGGCAATGTCGGTGCAACCGGCGGCAAGTGCAGCTGCAGGCATGTCGCCGTCATCTTCCCAGTTGCGGTCTGCTGATTTAGCGTAAGTCGCCGCAGGTGTTGCATGAGTAATACGGGCAGTAGAAATAATACCGGTAGACAAACCTTTGATTTCAGCTAACTCTAAAGCGGTAGTCACCTCATTGCCTTTGGCTGTGCTGCAATCGCCGCGCTCAACGTCTTCATCCACCCCTATGACGCCAACGTCAGTTTTTAGGCCTGACATCATCGCCGTCATGGTACCGGCAGAGTCTGGCGTTTGAGCGTCAACGTTATAGGTTTTAACTAGGGCGGTATGTTGAAAAGCCTCGAAGCTTAAATAGCCTTCTTCACCGCTGTTACCGGCTTGTTGTCCTTTTAGGATGCGAGACGCAGTAAGGGTAGAAATACCCATGCCATCACCCACAAACAAAATTACGTTTTTTGCTTTGAATTTATTGTTGGTTTCGAGTTTTTGCGTGAGTTTTGTTTGGGCATCCGTGTACCAGTTATCAGCGCTTTGATAAGCGGGTACAACCTCTGCGCTAAGGGCGGTGGACACGGCTAATGCCAGCACGCCATAAGCTGCTTTGTAAGTCTTATTCATCGTTGTCTATCCTAATTGCGGTTTTGTGTGTGAGGGTCGAAAGTGAATTCTCGACCTAGTTGACGCACAGTAGCTTAGGTGAGCTTTGTGAAACTCAGGCGACAGTTTGTTTACAATTACGCGGCATTACTGTGTCGTTTTTGTGGCAGCGAGATGACAAAAATATTATTGAGCTTAGTGCTAGGCGAGGGGAAAAGTAGGTGGCGACATTAGGCTTTTTTGTGCTGGCTACCTATTCATTGGCGCTGAAGTTAAAGGCTTGATTGCTTAGCTCTACGCCATTTGGGTCAACTTTCAAAATGCTGCCTTGATCGTACCAATCGCCCAATACAATGCGCTCGGCGGCTTGGCCATTGACCGTTAAAGCGTGAATAGCAGGGCGATGAGTGTGGCCATGAATAAGCCGAGTCACTTGATGGGTTTCCATGGCTTTAACCACGTCTTGTGGGGTGACATCCATAATATCCATGCTTAATTTTGCATGGTTTTGCTTACTGGTTTTCCGGCCATTTTCGGCGATTTTGCGTCGAGTACTCAGCGGCAGGGCAAGCACTAAACGAGGCCACCACCAACCACGGGCTTTGCGACGAAACTTCTGATACGCCACATCACGGGTACACAGTTCATCACCGTGCATTAACAGGGTAGGTGTGCCGTACAAATCAACAACAACTTGCTCTGGCAATAGGGTAAATCCGGCTTGTTTGGCAAAGGTGTTGCGTACTAAAAAATCACGATTACCGTGGATAAAATAAACCGCTACACCGGTGTCGGCCAAGGCTTTAAACGCATCTGCAACACTGAGATTAAAGGCACTTTGATCATCATCACCAATCCACGCTTCAAATAAATCACCTAATACATACAGTGCCTCTGCTTGCACGGCTTGTTCCTGTAAAAAGCGAAACAAACAGTCGCTGATATCCGGGCGCTCAGCACTAAGATGTAAGTCAGATATAAAGTAGGTCGTTGGGAGCATGGGGCTTTTATGTCATTTGGCTGGAAAAACCTACGTGCAAACACTAACAAGGTGTTGCGCGTAGGTAGTAGAGGCAAAAATTATTCGATGATTTCTGCTTTTTGAATAATGACATCTTCAACAGGTACGTCTTGGTGATAACCAGAATTGCCTGTTTTAACCGCTTTAATTTTTTCAACAACGTCCATGCCTTCAGACACTTCAGCAAATACACAGTAACCCCAACCATCAGGTGTTTCGCTGCGGAAATTTAAGAAGCTGTTGTCTTTTACGTTAATAAAAAACTGTGCAGTGGCAGAGTGAGGAGCGTTAGTACGCGCCATCGCGATTGTGCCTTCGTTGTTGGCTAAACCGTTGTTTGCCTCATTTTTGATGGTGTCTTTAGTTGGTTTTTGTTCCATACCTGGACCAAAACCGCCACCTTGGATCATGAAGCCGTCGATAACACGGTGAAAAATAGTATTGTCGTAAAAACCTTCTTTCACATATTCCAAAAAGTTAGCCACGGTAAGCGGTGCTTTATCGGCAAAAAGCGTAAGGGTGATTACGCCATAATTTGTATGTAGTTTAACCATTAAGTTGTCCTGTAACGTCAACATGTCAATAAAGCGCTCATTCTAACACTAAACAAAGTAAGTTTTTAAGCAGTTAGCACTGATTGATTAATGCGAGGCGAGTTTCACAATGCTAGAATCGGCGTTTTTTATTATTCCACAGCCTAAATAGGAAAACGTAATGCTGCATATTTACAACACACTTACTCGACAAAAAGAGCTATTCCAGCCATTGCAACCGGGCAAAGTGGGTATGTATGTGTGTGGTATCACTGTGTATGACTTGAGCCACATGGGCCATGCTCGCACGTATTTAAGTTTTGATTTAATGGTGCGTTATTTACGCTCACGGGGCTATGAAGTGAATTATGTGCGAAATATCACCGATGTTGACGACAAAATAATTCAGCGTGCTCAGCAAAATAACGAAACCATGGAGCAATTAACTCAGCGTACTATCGCCAAGATGCATGAAGACTTTGCCGCGATTAATTTACTTGAGCCCGATATCGAGCCACGGGTTACCACGCATATTCCTGAAATTATTGATGTGATTGAAAAGCTTATTGCAAAAGGCTTTGCCTATCAATCGCCCTCGGGGGATGTATTATTTGAGGTCAATAGCTACAGTAATTATGGCAAACTTAGCAAACAAGATTTAACGCAATTAAATGCGGGTTCGCGCGTGGATGTGGATAACGATAAACGGGATCCGATGGATTTTGTACTATGGAAAACGGCTAAACCGGGCGAGCCAGCTTGGGCATCACCTTGGGGAGAAGGTCGACCTGGCTGGCACATTGAGTGTTCGGCGATGAATCATAAACACCTTGGTAAACATTTTGATATTCATGGTGGGGGCTCAGATTTGATTTTTCCCCATCATGAAAACGAAGTGGCGCAATCATGCTGCGCTTTTGACACCCCTTATGTGAATTACTGGATGCATGCTGGGATGGTACAGGTTGACCAAGTTAAGATGTCAAAATCCCTTGGGAACTTCTTTACTTTGCGTGATGTACTCAATCAATATGATGCTGAAACCCTGCGTTACTTTTTGATGTCAGCCCATTATCGCAGTCAGTTAAGTTACTCAGAAGATAACATCAAACAAGCCCGTTCAGGTTTAGAGCGCTTATACACGGCCTTGCGTGATATTGAGCCTAACATGGCGGTTGATTTAACATTGGGCGCCTATTTGGCGCGTTTTAATGCGGCGATGGACGATGACTTTAATGTACCAGAAGCCGTTGCTGTGTTGTTTGAAGTGGCCCGAGATTTAAATAAAGCAAAATTAGATAACACTCCAGAAGGCCAAGCAAAGGCCGCAGACTTAGCTGGTGTGCTACGCCAACTTGCCGCTGTATTGGGGATATTGCATCAAGCTCCTCAGACATTCTTACAATCTAGCTTAAGCACGAATGGTGATGATGATGTTGCCAAAATCGAAGCGCTGATCAAAGCCCGTAACGATGCCAGAGCCAAGAAAGATTGGGCAGCAGCTGACGTGGCCCGCGATGGCCTTCAAGCCTTGAATATCGTACTAGAAGACGGACCTAACGGCACGACGTGGCGCCGAGGGTAGTTGATACAAAAGGGCTTTGATTGCTCTGTGCCTGATTCATCGCTAAAAATTAGCGAAAAAGCAGCGAACCGGTAAATATGAAAAGGGCAACTAACCTAGGGTTATTTGCCTTTTTTTATAATTTTTAGTTTATTTATTAGTATGGTACGGGGTCTTTATTGACCATTGGCCTAATATACATTGGTACAACGCTTAGTTTGGAGCTTAGATGAGTCAACACAGCCTCGTAAATCAAGACAGCAATGACGCCATGGTTCAACTTCGCTCAGTGGCATACTTTTTTGCTGTCCTCTACTTTTTTCTCACCTTAGCCCACTTTTTTTTTCTGCAAGACGATTTTAAGTGGGTCTTAGTCACCTCTGCATTGGTGACAGCCACGGTGAGTTTTATGCTGGGCCGCATGGCTGCTCACATCTCGAGTGCTCAGCAGAGCCTTGGCATTCTGGCTTTATTAGTTATGGGCACAAGCAATAGCCTGTTGCATTTATGGTTGTCTCATGCTCCTGAACAAACCACTAATATCTTCGTGACCATTATTGCCTCAGGCATTGTACTGTCTAATCGTTACCATTGGGTTGCGGCTATTTTATTTAATTGGTTGGGCTGGATTACTGTGAACTTCGTTCTTGAAATGCCCTTGGTACAACATTTTTTCTTTGCCATGTCCATGAGTACATTATTGAGTTGGTTTGCTCACTTAGCGCGCAAAAACGTTGTAGCGAAACAAATAGAGCTCAAACAAGAGAGGGATATTGCCATTCAACATGAAATGGAAGCCAAGGCCGCTACGGAAGCAAAAAGTGCATTTTTGGCCAACATGAGCCATGAAATTCGCACACCTATGAATGGTGTCATTGGCATGATTGAAATGGTTGCCCGTTCTAATCTGAACAAAGACCAAGCGGATTTTATTGCAACTGCTAAACGAAGTGCTGACTCACTCATGATTATCATCAATGATATCTTAGATTTTTCAAAAATAGAGGCTGGTGAACTTGCTATCGAGCTTATGGAGTTTGATGTCGATCAGTTTCTTTCTGAGCTTGTGCATGATCAACAATTTCAAGCGACTAAAAAGGGCTTGCTGCTAGATTTGAGCAAACCTCAAAGTCAACAAACTAGGGTGGTGGGAGACCCTTACCGTATAAAACAGATATTGAATAACTTGCTGTCAAACGCCATTAAGTTTACCGAAACCGGTGGCATTAATATTCTATATCATCTGGTCCACATTGACGATTATCTGCGTTTGGATGTTGAAGTACGTGATACCGGCATGGGTATAAGTGAAACCGCCCTACCTTTTCTTTTTGATTCTTTTTCTCAAGCAGACACATCGACGACCCGAAGATTTGGTGGCACCGGATTGGGACTGGCTATTAGCAAACAGTTGTGTGAGTTGATGGGGGGCAATATTAGTGTCGAGAGTCAAATAGGGAAGGGCTCTACGTTCAAATTTTCAATTAAGCTTGGTGTGCCGACTCCCTTAGCCCCATTGAGTCAGCAACAGCATTCGGCGTCGATGCCATCTTTTGTTCATTTAAGACTTCTGTTGGTTGAAGACAATTTCATTAATCAACAAGTCATGCTCGCCATTTTAGAAAGTATTGAGGTGAACGTCGATGTTGCCAATGATGGACTCGAAGCGATTGATATGCTCAAGCAAGCTCGTCCGACAACGTATGATGTCATTCTGATGGATTGTCAAATGCCTAATTTGGATGGTTACGAAGCAACTCGGCGCATAAGAGCAGGTGATGCGGGTGAAGTGTTCAGTCAAATTCCTATTGTCGCCCTAACGGCAAACGCCTTGACGAGCGAAAAACAGAAGTGTTTCGATGCTGGTATGAACAATTACCTAACTAAACCGGTCGAGATTGAGTCTTTGAAAACAATTTTAGCAAGTTATCACAAAATTTAGCTGCCATAGATACCGTAGACATGTGTGCTACAGCGCCGCCAATACTGGATTTGCCAAGTTGGCTGGCTAACTCGCAATAATTCTGTGTAAGGCCCTTATATCCAACGCCTCACTCGTTGTTTGTATTCAACATACTCCTCACCAAATAAGCTCTCTACGATACGTTCTTCAGGCTTAATTTGAAATTGTGTCATGTAGCTAATAAACAAGGGCAATACGATAAAGCCCAGCAGGCTAGCAAATTCGATAATGGCGCCAATGAGCACTAACACCATACCCAAATACATCGGGTTGCGGGTGTATTGGTAAATGCCAGAGGTGACTAAACTACTGGCCTTATTTGGATTGAGTGGGTTAGTGGACGTTTTCGCAAGGCGAAACTGCCTAAGGCCCATAAATGCGACAATAGCGCCAGCTAATAAAAACAGGCCACTTAGGGTATCCGTTAAGGCAAAGCGAAAAGGGGCAATGGATAATTGCGCGATAGCATAAACTAAGGCGATGGCAATGATAATCTGCGCAAGAGGTGGAACTTTGAGTGCTAAGGCGTGCATAGTTTTCTACTTTAGGGCTCTATTAGAGAGCTTAACATTCGCTGCCTGCGTTAAAGCAAAGGATGTTAAGCCGCTATTTCAATGTCTTTAGGGCTAAATGGGCGTCTAGGTCCGCGTTACATCAACATAAATTTTCAAACGCTGACCAGGTTGTAAATATTTTTTGGCATTTATTTTATTCCATTGCTGGATGTCTTTAATACTCACTTTGAATTTATCTGCAATTCTGGCTAACGAGTCGCCGCTTCGCACGGTATAAGTTAGGCTGCGCATGATGGCGTTATTCGATTGACTATCAGTGACTTTGTCCACCCACACCACAAGGTTTTTACCCGGTATGAGAGGGTCGGTCGGCGCCATGCCATTCCATTTAGCTAAGCTGCGTAAATTCACTTTATATTTGCGGCTGATATCCCACATGGTATCGCCACTTTTTACTTCATGACTTAACTTAAAGGCCCCGCTGTGTTTTTTAGATTGGGTTGCCACTAAACGCTGGTCTTGCGACAAACTATAAGAATCAAGAGATTTGAGCGCCACAGGGATGACTAAGTAGTCACCTTGGCGGATCATGTTGCCTTTTAACTCATTGACTTGCGCAATAATGTCTACGGTAGTGTGATATTTGTCAGCGAGCTTTAACAGGCTATCGCCACCTTTAACTTTATGGCGCACCCAGTTTAAGCGTTCTTTACTGTCGGTTTTTGCTAAGGCTTGTTGAAACTGACTGACCTTATCAATTGGCAATAATAACTCAAAGGGCCCATCAGGATCCGTGGCCCAGCGGTTGTAGCCAGGATTCAATGCATGCAGTTCTTTTACTGTCAGCCCCGCCATTTGTGCAGCTAAGGCTAAATCAATTTGTGAGCCTACATCAACCGCTTGGGTTAAGGCCTGATTCTCAATTTCTGGCCAAACAAAATTGTATTTTTCGCTGTTTTTTAGGATATCCGCTAACGCCAACAATTTAGGCACGTAGGCGCGAGTTTCGCGAGGTAAATCAAGCGCCCAAAATTCGGTGGATTTATTGGCTTTTTTGTTACGCTTAATAGCAGCCATTACCCTACCTTCGCCGCTGTTGTAAGCGGCTAAGGCATGCAACCAATTGCCGTCAAACATAGTATTTAAGTAGGTCAAGTAGGCGATAGCTCCTTTAGTGGACGCCAGTACGTCGCGGCGTCCGTCATACCACCAGGTTTGTTTCATGCCAAAACGTTTGCCAGTAGCAGGAATAAACTGCCACATTCCAGCTGCGCGGCCATGGGAATAAGCAAAGGGATCAAAGGCGCTTTCAACGATAGGCAACAGCACCAGTTCAAGGGGCATATTGTGCTTTTCGATCTCTTCAACAATAAGATGTAAAAAAGGTTTGGCGCGCTTAGCAACACGCTCCATATAAGCGGGATGACGCAAATACCAATCTCGTTGCTCGGTCACCCGTTTATCATCGATAATTTCGAAGTTAAGTTGCTTGCTGATCCGTTGCCATATATCAACAATCTCCTCATCAACTGCAGCGACTTCTTCAGGTGCCTCTAGTTCATCTACGACCACTTCATCTACCGGATGCGTGACCGGAATGGTGCCTGCTTCAGCAGAATCACAATCAAAAATGTCAGCCACTTGTTCCCCTGATTGTTCACAGGAGACTCTAATTTGTTCAGCAATTTGGTGTTCTTGGTCTAATTCTTGGTTATCACTTGTTTCGTTCGGCGTCATTTGACAGGCCGATAGAAGTGCACTCATGGCAAGGATACTTATAATTTTTACTCGCACAGACAGTTTCCTTGTGGATATTGGTACTCATAGTTAAGGGCATAACACCCTCAATTAATGCATTGCTTTCGCATTCTACTGATTAAAACTCATCTTTCCAGCGTCTTAGCGCGGCAAAGGTATCTTCATTTGTACTAAACGGAGTGTTGCGATGGTCTAAAAGCGCTTGTTTTACACTGTCTAACTGGCACCGTAAAAATGGGTTTATGGCAAGCTCTTTGGTGATTGAACTTGGCAAGGTCGCACGCTCAGTTGCACGTTGCGCTTGGGCCCATTGGTGGTATTCGAGTAAGGCTTGGTTATTTGGTTCAACCGCAAGCGCAAATTTTATATTGGCTAAGGTGTATTCGTGAGTGCAATAAACTAGGGTATCTCCTGGCAGAGCCGCTAGCTGACTTAGAGAGTCATGCATTTGCGCTGGTTGGCCTTCAAATAAACGACCGCATCCGGCAGAAAACAAGGTATCACCGCAAAATAATCGCCCAAGGCCATAATAGGCAATATGATCGAGGGTATGACCTGGTACCTCCATGACGGTAAAGTCCAAATCAAGTTCTGGTAAATTAAGGTTGTCGCCTTGACCTACGCGCACATTGATTAAATCAATCTTGGGGTTGTGGGGACCAAAAATAGTGATATCACCAAAGGTCGCCACGAGCTCTGGCAAGCCATTAGTGTGATCCCAATGATGATGAGTAATTAGGATCCCTTTCAACGAAAGTTTGTGAGTTTGGCAAAATTCGATAACTGGCTGTGCGTCGCCCGGATCCACCACGTAGCAGTAGCTGCTGTTATGCAAACACCATATATAATTATCTTGAAAGGCTTTAATAGCCGAGATCTGTAAAGACACCCTTACTCCTTATTCTTTGAGCCTTAACTTTATTGGCTGTCGCCGTACCCTATCGACAGTTGCAGTTTTGGGCCAAATGACAAACAATTGCTTGAAGATCTTATTTAAGAACTAGGTTAACATAATTTGATGAAACCAGCCTTAACTCACACCGCACCCCAATACCCCAACTCGTGGCAGGATTTGCCCATGGGGGAGGCCTTACGTGATATTGTTGAGGCCACCTTGGCTGAATCAAGTCGTCAATTTTTCGGTTACCATTTATTACGACTCGGTAATTTGAGTAGTGAAATTACCCTTGCTCAATGCCCCATTAAACATAAATTTAATCTCACACGCAAAACACAAGATTATAGCCATGTAGTGGGCAAACCTGATTCCTTGCCCATAGCTGAAAATAGTGTTGATGCTATTTTGTTAACTCATGAATTAGATTTTGCCAAAGATCCCCATCAAATTTTACGTGAAGTAGTCAGAACAATTATTCCAAATGGTCATTTAGTCTTGGTAGGATTTAATCCCTGGAGTTTATGCGGGCTGTTCAAGTATTTGCCCTTTAAGCGCAGTAATCCTCTGCATCAAGCACGTTTTTTTAGTCTTACCCGCACCAAAGATTGGCTTCATTTACTCGGCTTTGAAATCACTTCGGTGCGCCGCTCGGTATTTTCTGAGCTTTTTTTGGGGCGCCGTCTGGCCCCTGAATCTAATTGGCTAACGTGGTGTGAAAAATACTTAGGTTGGCTCAGTGCGATCTATATCATCGAAGCAAGAAAGCGAGAAATTCCGCTTAGTTTGATCAAACCAAAGTGGAATACCAAAGCGAAATTTGCGCCAGTAGGTGCCACTACGTGGCGCACCGGCTCGATGAAAGTGGACAATTAGCTCTGCCGTTCTTCAGTCAAACCTTCTACGCACTGAGCTGAGCTTGATGCTAGATGGCGTTCGCGACGATATCTACCCACTCCTCACTTGCCTGTGGGATTACCACCAGTTAAAGCATGAGATTAAGCCGGCAGATTGCATAATTGTTATGGGCAGTCAGGAGCTTTTTGCTGCCCACAGAGCCGCTGAGCTTTATCAGCAAAAGATGAGTGATGTGCTGATATTCAGTGGGGGCTATGGAAAACTGACCAAACTAGCTAAACAAGCCCCTGAAGCACAACGTTTTGCTGAGCTTGCTGTACAAGCTGGGGTCGCCACCCGTGATATTTGGCTTGAGACTCACGCCAGCAATTGTGCCGAGAATATTCGGTTTTCGATGCAACTGTTGGCCAAACAAGGACGAATGCCTCAGAGCGTAATACTGGTGTGTAAGCCGTATTTAGAGCGACGAGCCTTCGCCACTTTTAAGCAGCAATTTGTTGATATACCCGTCACCGTGACTTCTTATCAAGTGAGCCTTAAGGATTACCTTGTTATGGTCGATGATGTTAAGCAGTTTATCAATCTGATGGTCGGGGACTTACAACGTATAATAGTGTATCCAGCCAAGGGGTATCAGATACCGCAAGCTGTGCCACAAAATGTTTGTGAGGCGTTTAATCGTTTGGTGGAACTCGGCTTTAACCAGCAAATAATCATTGACCGCTAACATGAAGTGGGGAGTAAAGAGATATTTGCTTAGTAATTCCTAACATAGCGCTCAAAAATAGCGTGATATTGACCGTTTGCTTTTAAGTGGCGTAATCGTCGGTCAAATTCATCACGCATTTTTTCGGATTTAAACATAAATCCATTAGGACTGGCGCCAAATATGGCTTGTCGGTCAACCTTTTGAGTCATGTCTATGTTATTGGTTGCGGCGATTTTCGCTCGATAGTAATCAAAAATAGTGGCGTCCATTTGGACCACATCAAAACGTTCGAGAAATAACATTTTGACCTGCATGGATTGATCAAAGGTTTCACTGTAGCGCGGATTATTTTTTGCCATAAGTGCGTAGTCTGCGCCCAAATGGACTGTCGCATCTTGCCATGAAAGTAAACTGTATTTTTCAAGATCGCTAAGTTGAGTCAATTGGACATGACGTTTACTTAAACTAAACGCATAATTTTGGTAGGTATAGGCCACCTCAGACATGTAGCCTTGAAGCTGATATTTTTCAATGGTGTTTGAGTTCATGTCTGAGACTACATCAACCGTACCATTCTTATAGGCCTTGGAACGACGAGCGTAGGGCAAGTAAATTTTTTCAATTTCATAACCTAAAGGAGTCATTGCCGAATCAAAAATATCGATAATGATACCTGTGTTCGTATCCGCGAGTACCCATGGAGCTAATATTTCACCAAAGGCAACAGTGATTTTTTCCTTGGCTTGTAAGCGAGCGCTGTAAAACAAAGTGACGAAAATGACTAAAGCGCTAATTTGCATAAAAGAATTCAATGGATACCTGCTGTTATTTAATCACAGTTTGCCTATTATCGGCATTCGCATAAAGCAACAAGACTGAGGCAGAATAGAGCGTAGTAGCTGCCTAAGCTGTTTTATCAGTCACTACCAATATTGGCAGGTTAACGAGTGGATCGCTAACCTGTATTCGACGTAATGTTCTTACTTAATAAACTTAATGGTAAAGTCTTGTGCACTGTGGCGCTCGGGCAGTTGTTCACTTTCTTCGCCCCACACTCGGTTAACGCGACGTCCTCTTTGCACTGCTGGGCGCAGTAAGATGGCCTTAGCCCAACGCTTTACATGAGGGTAAGAGTCAGCATCAAGATACTCAGCGGCCTCGTATACTAAATTAAGTACTAGCGCCCCGTACCAAGGCCAAATCGCAATGTCAGCAATTGAATAATCGTCACCCGCAATGTAGGTGTTATTAGCAAGTTGGCGGTTTAATACATCGAGTTGGCGTTTTACTTCCATGGTAAAACGTTCAATCGGGTATTCCATTTTACTGGGTGCGTAAGCGTAAAAATGACCAAATCCGCCACCAAGATAAGGCGCAGAGCCCATTTGCCAAAAGAGCCAGTTCATGACTTTTGTGCGCTGTATTGTGTCTTTGGGGAGCAGTTGACCAAATTTTTCAGCGAGGTAAACAAGTATTGAACCTGATTCAAATACATTAATTGCTTGCTCGCCAGACAAATCCAATAAGGCTGGAATTTTAGAGTTGGGGTTAATGTCCACAAAGCCACTTGAAAACTGCTCACCCTCAGAAATTTTGATTAAATACGCATCGTATTCTGCTTCTTTGACACCAAGAGCCAGTAGCTCTTCGAGCATGATGGTGACTTTTTGTCCGTTTGGTGTTGCCATAGAGTACAGTTGCAGAGGATGTTGGCCTCTGGGTAGCGTTTTATCGTGGGTAGGCCCTGCTATGGGGCGATTTATACTGGCCCAATTGCCGCCATTTTTGCTTTTCCATTCCCAGACTTTTGGGGGAACGTAATCTTCTTTATCAGTCATTTTGAGTCTCAACTTGTTGGGATTGCCAGCATAAGGGCGCCGCTCACTGCACCCTGAACGTCTATTATTCAGCGCTTGATGGCGCAGTAATTATTGCATCTGAAAAGCTCTGATAAGCGCCTTGAATTTGTTTAGCCATGGCGTCAGGGAACAGGTGAAACTTCCCGTCGGCAAGCGCTTTTACAATACCTTCAGATACACTTTCAACGGTATCTGAGGTTTCAAAGCCGGCTTTACTGGCCATGTCGGTGTTAATGGGGCCTGGATGCACGCTAAGTACCTGAACACCAAAGGGCGACAACTCGTCTCTCAAGCCTTGAGTCACAGAATAAGAGGCCGCTTTTGACGCCGAATAGGTGGTGAAAGGCGTGAAGTTAACGATTGATGCCACAGAGTTTAATTGCACAAAGGCGGCAGACTCTTTCGTTTTTAATGCAGGGGCAAAAGCGTTAGCCACGCGGATTAGGCCAAGAACGTTTACCTTAAACTCATGGGCCAAGGCCTCTTCAACGTTATCTGATAAGGGACTTGCAACTTCTAAAACACCCGCATTGTTAACCACAACATCAACATCTGTTGCTTGAGAAGCGGCTAATGTGATTGACTCGGCGTCTCCTGCATCGAGGGTCAATGTCACGACTTTATTGCCATACTGCTCTGATAACTCAGCAGTACTTTTAGGATCCCGGACCGCCAAATATACTTTTTTAGCACCATGGCTAATAAATGACTCCACAATAGCCTTGCCAATACCACGATTAGCACCTGTTACTAGTGCCACTTTGTCTTTGATTAAAAAGCGCATAAGATTTCCTTTTTTACTATTAAGTTAATTAAATTTACTTTGTACCGATCGGTAAAGTTGAAGTGATTGTACCGATCGGTATAATGCTGTCAACCACTATTTTTAGTGGACACTTAGTATTGTGTTAGTAAAACGGTGGTAAGTTTGACCGGAGTAAGTCACGTGGAGCAGGTAAGTGCCAAGTAATAGCAAGATTAAGTTTGACCGAAGTCAGGCTCTCAAAGCAGCAATGATGGTCTTTTGGAAAAAAGGTTATGGAGGCGCGTCTTTAAGTGACTTGACCGAAGCAATGGGAATTAACAAACCCAGCATGTATGCCACTTTTGGCAACAAAGAAGTCTTGTTTGTGAAGGCAACCGAGCATTATGTTGAAAGTGTTGATCTTGTGCATCGTCAGCAATTACTTGCCGTTGAAAGTGATTTACCAACTCGTCTAAAAGCGTATTTGAGCTCGGTGATTAGTGGCCAATGTTGTGAAAATACCCCGAAAGGGTGTTACATTTCGCTCTGCGTCTCTGAGGCGGAAGGAGAGTGTATCCCTCAAACGGCGGTGGCAAAAATTAAAGAAGTTAGCCAGTTTGCCTATCAGGCGCTAGTCGATGTGTTCACTCATGACGAAGAAGCGAAACAGCGAAACCTTCATGTGGATGCACAACTACATGCTCGATTTTTAATAACGTTTTTAAGTGGCACAGCTGCCATGGCCAGAGCTGGCACTGGGCAAGAAGCGTTGCTTCCGCTCGTAACCCAGGCCATGAAAGGAATTGGTCTGTGATGAATTGCTGCCACTAATAATGTGGTGTGATGTCACTTGTTTGAGTTTGGACACTATCTGCCTGCATGCGCCAAATAAGGAGCACGCAAATCAGCGAACACGCCCCTTGCGCCAACACGATGGACAAAATCCCTTCAGGTAATAGGGTCGAAGCCGCTGAAACAATGCCAGCTACTGAAAACTGAGTTGCGCCCATGAGCGCCGCCGCTGTACCCCCATTTTTTTCAAAGTAGTCCATATAACATGCTTGAATATTGGGGGATGTAGCACCTAAGGCTCCAATGGTAAATACCATGGCCAGAACAAAAAGAATCAATACTGGCTGGAAGAGGCTAATAGTGATCAACAATAAGATCGCGCCTGCTTGTAAGGTTAAACTTCCTCTTAATATCTGAAAGGCAGAATAGTGATTAAGTAAAAAACGATTACTTAAATTGGCAACTAACATCAGAACAACATTGGCTGAAAATAACAAAGAAAAAGTGCCAGGTGTTACCTCAAAATGCCCCTGATAAATATATGAGGCATGGGCAATAAACAGCATTAAAATTGATGACGTTAAAGAGCCAATAACGATAAATCTCAGGGCTGGTCGATTGGCGATAACCTGTTTATAGCGTTTAATGATATCGATTTTTTCTTTGACTACCGTAGGCGCTTTTTGTTTAAACACGGTTTGGCTCAGCAGCAGCATAGCTACCAAGGCGTAGGCTCCCAGAAAAACAAAAATGTAATGCCACTCGGCCATTACTAAAATTAAACTACCAATATTAGGCGCCACCGCGGGTGCTAATGCCATAAACAAGCCAATCAGGCCAAAAAATTTGGCGGCCTCGGTACCAGATAAACGGTCTCTTACCAGTGCGGGCACGGTCACTGTGGCCGCGCCACCCCCTAATGCTTGCAAGACCCTCAGCAGTAAAAATTCGCTTAGGCTGTTTGCAAACGATAAGAAAATACTGGCAATAGCAAAGAGCGCGATGCCGCTTAGCATGACTTTACTGCGACCAAAGCGGTCAGAGAGCGGCCCGCCAAATAATTGCCCTAAGGCTAATACAAAAATATACAGAGAAATCGACAGCGACACTTGGTGCACTGAAACATCAAGGCTTTGCGCGATGACGGGAAAAGCCGGAAGATAGGTGTCAAGGGCGAATGGCCCAAGCGCCATTGCCATCGCGAGCACCGTGGCGGTTTTTACTGAAAGTGTTTTTGCTTGCAAAATAGCGGCCTCAAATTAGCATGCTGGTGATTACAGTGGATTACGTTTTTTATCTGCGCCAAAGCGATCTGCATCCATACCTTGTTTCCAATATCCGGTGGCATGCATGGTAAGACGATTAACGTTATATTCATTTAATAATAAACCTTTTACGGCACGCACTTGGCTTGCTTCTAAGCCCAAAAATACCTGAGTGTCGCTTGGTATATTAGCCACCCATTTTTCTACAAATTCAGTCAGCGTGAGGGACGTTTCATCTTCAACATGCCAGTGCACGTTGAGATGCTTACCAGCGTCCATCTCAATGATGTCTTCCCGAGTAGGGACCGTAACGATGGCCGTTAATTGTGCGCTGGCCGGAATAAATTTTGCGTAGCCATTGACTGCATTAACTGAGGTAAGATCTCCCACTAATAAATAACTGTTCGCGCTAAAATCAGTAAGTTTTGGCTCACCCGGTCCGGCAATACCAATATAATCACCCACTTTAGCTTGGGCTGCCCAATTGGTGGCTGGGCCTGAATGACGATTAATCACAAAATCCAGCACGAGGTGTTTGTTCACGGGGTCAAATTCACGGATGGTATACGAGCGTTTCGTCGCTTCTCGCCAGCTGTCATCGCTAAAAGGCTTGCCGTCAGGTGAGAGCACTGCTTTTACATGAATACCATCTTGCTGTAAGGGGAAGTCATGTAGATCATCACCGGTCAAGACAATGCGTTTTAAATGTGGGCTCAGGGTAGTCACTGAAGCCACTGTCGTTGAACGAAATTTTCTAGTAGGGCGTTGTTGCATAATTATTAGCCTCTTGTGTTTGATTGAGTACTGCAAATGCAAGGACAACTTGCATGAAGATAATTTAGTTGATAAAGTCAATTATAAATAAATTGTTGATAAAGTCAACCAATGTGGGTGAATTAACGTGATGGGATTACGAGAAACAATTTTTGGTCTGGCGCAGATTTACCGTGGCCATATTAAAACGGCGGTGAATGCGAATGAGTTGGGCTTAAATGGCATGCATGTGCGTTGTTTACACATTATTGCTAATCAGTCGCACTGCACTGCAAATGCTCTCGTGCAATTACTGGGCAAAGATAAGGCGCAAATCGCTCGTTTAGTGAAGGATATGATTGAGAAAGGATGGTTAGTCAAACAAGCCAGCCCCAGTGATAAACGCAGTCAAATATTAACGTTGTCGGGCAGTGGCTTAGCACTCTTACAAAAAATAAGTCAGCTTGAAAAAGAAATCGAAGCGTCTTTACTCGCGGGTCTATCCAGTCAAGATGTGGCTGATTTCAAACGAATAGCTGGTTTGATGTTAAATAACTTAGCTGCATCATAAGCGAATAATTTGCGTGCTTACACGCACCAACATTGACCACAAAGTAGTACATTGGGTGCGCGAGTTACTTGCCATGCAGGCTAAGGGCATTGTTTTAGGCGCATCGTGACAGGCATAAGTTTTGCTGATTGCTCAGCACATCCTTTTGTTTCGTTACCTTGGAGTTACTCATGCAAGCATTTATCGAAAACATGCCTAAGGCAGAATTACACGTTCACCTTGAGGGCACCCTTGAACCAGAACTCAGTTTCCAATTGGCGCAAAAAAACAATATTACCTTGGCCTACGCGACACCTGAAGCCCTTGTGGCGGCCTATGACTTTCATGATCTCCCCTCATTTTTGACTATTTATTATGCTGGGATGGGAGTATTGATGACTGAGGAAGATTTTTATCAACTGACGTGGGACTACCTCGCCAAAGCACGCTCACAGCAAACCTTATATGCAGAGTTGTTTTTTGATCCACAAGCGCACACTACCCGAGGAGTGAGCTTTGTAACGGTGATCACCGGTATTCATAAAGCGCAAATAGCGGCCAAAGCACAACTCGGTATCGACAGCCAGCTTATCATGTGTTTTTTGCGGGACATGAGCGCGGAATCCGCGATGCAGCATTTAACGATGGCCAAGCCTTATGTTGATTGGTTGGTGGGCGTTGGTCTTGATTCAGATGAAAAAAATAATCCTCCTTCAAAGTTTAAAGCGGTATTTGCCGAGGCTCGAGCCATGGGTTTAAAACTCACCATGCATTGTGATGTAAATCAAGACAACACCCTCATTCATATGACTCAATGCATTGATGAAATTGAGGTTGATCGAATAGACCATGGTATTAACTCTTTAGAAGATCCGGTATTGATTGGCAAAATCAAAGACAAAAAACTCGGATTGACCGTTTGCCCAGTGTCTAATCGCTTTGTGGTGCAATCTCTTACCGCTAAAGAAGTTCAAACGATGCTGGACAATCACATGTTAGTCACTATCAACTCTGATGATCCAGCGTACTTTCGTGCCTATTTGAATGAAAACTTAATAGAGTTACAAAATGAAGGGCAATTTAGCAAAGCGGATATGGCGACCCTCATTGCTAATGCTTTTAACGTAGCGTGGTTACCCTTAGAGCAAAAACAGGCCTACTTATCAATTTTAGCGGATTACGTTGAAAATAATTAAGGCTTTAATGTTGGTCAGTTTTATATACAATGAGGGTGGTTAAATAAACAGCTATTGTTCTAG
>NZ_JANQVQ010000054.1 GCF_030730205.1 Paraglaciecola sp. | reverse complement strand
CTTTGGCTATTTTGTTGAGGCTATTGGCTGCAAAATAGTTAAATACATTTTTAACGGGGCATTCAAGAAAACGCCTAAGCCTTTTTTTAACCACCCATTTGTAATATCGAAGGGCAATAAAATCTACATCAAGCTTTTTTAGTTCTTCAGAAAATGGCCCTTCTTGAGGGACTATTACAATTATTCGCACATTGGGGTTACTTGCATGGTTTCGAATAACCTCTAGTAATGAAAGCTCTCCGCCATAAACCAAGACGGAGTTTGTTACAAAGAGTATTCTTTTTAGATCAACCGGGTTACTCATGCTTTGTTCCCATATTTTTAACACCATCAATAAAGCCTTTTATAAAAGCTTTGGTGAGGTTAGGTTTACGTCGAAATAAAGAAAAAACCACTATTGAACCAGGTACTTTAACTAAAAGAGTAAACAAAAAATAATATACAAAGGCAATTTTTGGCGCCCAGCGATACATGAGCCAAATTCTATTCCGAGAAAAATAATAGACGTAATTTTCACTTTGAAAGCCGGTAGTGCTAGATGCTGAATGCACCAGTTTTGCTTCTGGTATGTAAGCTATTTGCCATTTATTTTTTAAGAAAGCTTCGCAGTAGTCACCGTCCTCAAAGTATAAAAAATAACGAGTGTCCATAAGACCAACATCTTTTATCGCTTTAACACGCAGCAACATGCAACATCCAGACATAAATGGCACCAAAACAGGCTTTTTATCCCTGGCTAAACTATCGTCTAGTATGTGTTTGGCACCACCCGACCACCAATTTTTGGTACTCCCCGCCATCCATATTTTATTTGCCGGTTCTTCATAAAATATTGTGGGTCCAGCCATACCTAACTTATCGTTATTCTTGAATTCTTCGAGCATTGGCGACAAAAAATCCTGCACCGTAAAAGTGTCAGTATTTAACAGCAATATAAAATCAGCTTGGTGTTCTATGGCATGGTCTACACCAATGTTACAACCGGCAGCAAAACCATCATTACTGGTTGCTTTTATGGTGATCGTATCTGGAAAACCAGCTTCAATTTTATCAGTCTCTGATTCTGCACTATTGTCTACCACCACTACCTTAAATGGCAAAACTAAATGTTTTTGCAACGACTCTATACACCTGCAGACTAAATTTTGACTATGATAATTAACAATGACAATCCAAATTGGCTGCATATCATCGGGTGAAAAAGTGTTGTGTACGCTAACATCTGAGTTCACTACACAGACTCCAACACATCAAGAATACCTTTAGCAGTTTTTTCCCAAGTAAACTCTTTCGCTCTTTGTATCCCTTTTTGCCGCAAATTGTCGGCATAAGTAGTATCGAGTAATACTTTCTCTAGCCCTCGAGCGATGTCTTCTTCACTGTATGGATCAATTAATTCTGCTGCATCCCCTGCGACCTCTTCTAGAGAGGAGCCAATCGATGTTATGACAGGTGCACCTTGTGACATCGCTTCAATTACTGGCAGGCCAAAACCTTCATAGATTGATGGGTACACAAAGGCACTGCAATTCTTGTAAAGTTTATTTAATAATTCATCTGATACTCTGCCCAGGAATTGCACATCATCATTTAGCTGTAATTTGTCAATCTCACTGCTAATTTCATCATTCCCCCAGCGCAGCGCGCCAGCAATCATCAGCTTGTGTGGAATGTTTTTATTCTTTTTGAGGAGCCCAAATGCTTTAATAAGACGTATCACATTTTTTCTAGGGTGTATTGCACCTACATACAGAAGATAAGGAGAGTCTAAAAATTCAGGGTTGTCGCTATCATCTTGATTACCTACTGATGGACTTTCTAACGGCGCTAATGGCACCACAACAACCTTGTCGTCATTAACATCTAATAATCGGCAAATATCATTTTTTGAATTTTGCGAAACTGTAATTATTTTTCTCGCATTTTTGGCGGCCAACTTAAAATACCATCGTTGATAACTGCCGTGAAATTTCTTAAACGAGTCAGGGATGACGAATGGTGTCATGTCATGGATAGTAACAACGTATGGTGTTTTACACACTATTGGCACTATATTGTTGGTGAAGTGCACTACATCAAGCTTTAGTTTGCTGACTTCATAGGGTACTGCAACATGAGGAAATAAAAACTGATCCCATATGGTTTGAGGAACGGCAAATGGAGCTCGGAGCACAGTCGGCTTTAAATTACTCGAATCACAAACATCGATATTTTCATTGGTAAAAGTATGAAACTGATAATTACTACGTAGCTTACACATTTCTGCAAGTGTATTAAATGCTACTCGTCTTGCTCCTCCGGCCTTTTGAGACCAACCTATTTCTATTCCAATTTTCATAACGAGTTCTTTTATTGATGTAACGACTATAGAGCAGCTTCGCCAATTATAATGGCTAAGTCTTTCCCTAACTTTTTCGGCTCAATTTCCTCTACTAAATTTCTATGTAAAGGCATTTCCATTTTATCTAATTCTTCTAATAATTCATTTATCTTGTTGTATAAACTAACAGGGTCTCCCGGCAGGGAAAGTTTGACTCCAGATTGATTAAAAGGGACCAATTCTCTAATCGCGGGGGAGTCCATAGTAATGATTGGCATTCCAGCGGTTATTAATTGGAATACTTTATTTGGAATAACGCGCGCTGCTTTTTCAGTCTTCCCAAAAATACCTAAACAAATATCAGCGTCATGAATTTTTTTAATTAAATTTTTGTACTCTATCCACGGAATCCAATTCAACTGTGGCAATGGCTCGTCATCAATTAGCTTTTGTATTTTGTCTTTTTCTTGACCGGTACCAATAACGGTCCAACTTAAATTGTCGTTCTTCGCCAATCTTGCAGCTTGGATGATTGTCTCAATTCCGTGTAATGGAATAAATTGGCCATAAAATAAGATAGAAGGAGTGGCTACTTTGAGCGAATCATTGCTCTTTACCGGCGGAAAACTCTCTGGTTCAGCCCCAACAAATACAGATTTCACTTTACCATCGGGCAAATTAAACTTGCTGGTGAAATAATCTCCATGAGCTTTGGTGTCCAGAATAATAATATCCGCCGCCTTACACGCTAACCACTCCCAACAATACAAGCCCCATGCCAAAGGGTTATATCGACTAACTAATTTTCTGTCTTCTACAACTGTATTATAGAGAGACAAAAACCCATCCCAAACAATCGGAGTACCTCTCAATCTTGCGAACAAGCAAATAATCAGGATATCAAGTTGCCCCATGTAACAAATGAGTACTGCGTCGTGTTTTGGTAAATTACAATATGACCAAATTAGCTTTGGATAACTAATAATCCATTTGATTAGCCTAGTAAGCTTCTGGCTTACTCCCTTAATTTGGCTTTTATCTTCTACGTCTCCCCATACATCTCTATGACACTCGATGACCTCAACGCCATTGAGTTGCAAACCTTTTAATAGAATGCGAACACGTGGCTTACCTGTATCATAAGTTCCCCATGCTACAACTCGCATTTATAAAAACCTTCTGAAGTAATTAACATCCATAAAATAATTTCGTCACTTCTCTTCATCATGCATTGTTAGCTCTATACGCCTCACCTTCTCTAAGGTTTGTTCAATGAGTTGGCGGTTGAAATTCATTAAGTCGGCTAAAATTGCAATTAAAAAGGTAATAAAACCTAACATGGTAAGTACGCCACCCAAGATCAAAGATTGAATATGTCCTTCGCCGTCGCCAGTGAAATAGAAATAGAGAAAACGAATAATCGGAATAATCCCAACTAAAGAGATAATGCCACCTATCAGCACAAAAACTTTGAGCGGCTGGTACATGGTATACATACGCACTATGGTGGTGAGTTGTCTTTCTATGAATTTTGGGATGCTGGTGAATAAACGAGATTCACGGGTTTTTGCATTCGTTTCAACCGGCACTGAAGCTACTGCCATATGCTTTTTGCCAGCTTGAATTAGCGCTTCTATTGTATAGCTAAAAGGAGAGACTATATTAAGTTGCAGGGCCGCATCACGACTATAGGCTCTGAATCCGCTCACAGCGTCAGGTACTTTAACCCCAGATAACGCTTTTACAACGTAACTGCCAAGGCGCTGCAAGAACTTTTTAAAAGGTGAGAAGTGAACGATTTCTGATGTTTTGCGATCCCCCACTACAACGTCAGCTTTTCCATCCAAAATGGGTTGTATCAACTTTGGAATATCCCAGCCGGCGTATTGATTGTCTCCATCGGTATTAACAATTATGTCAGCACCGCATTTTAAACAAGCGTCAATACCGGTTCTGAATGTTCTGGCTAAACCCCGATTCTTTTTATTACGAATGATATGATGAACACCTAACTGTTCAGCAATTTCAATTGTTTTATCAGATGAGCCATCATCAATAATCATAATTTCGACTACATCGATACCCGGGATTTGTTTCGGAATATCATGAAACGTTGCAGGTAGGGTGAGTTCTTCATTATAACAGGGGATCTGAACGATTAATTTCACTACAAAATTCCTTTCAACTTGTTTTCCAAAAGCAGATAAAACTTGATTAGAATATACCTAATTTCTGCGTGAAGCGCTAAATTTTGAATCTAATTCATTCAAGTATTGCATTGATATTGCTTAAGTTCTAGAGTTTGTATTATGCCCTTAGTGACTTTTGAACTTTCTCTTGAAAAAAATCGTTATTCTTTCCCATCGAGTGCCTTTTCCGCCAAATAAAGGAGAAAAGATCCGCACTTTTCATCAGTTGAAACATCTTTCTGAACATGGTCATCAGATACATTTGTTCGCCCCTAGCGAAGACAAAGAAGAAAATGACTATTTTGAGCAATTAAAAAATGGCTATTGCACTTCAGTTGAAACCCGCTATTTAGCTACAAAACCGCTTAGATTGCTTACTGGGCTGATAAAAAATAAGCCTTTGAGCGTCGCTAATTTTTACAGTGCAGCTTTACAACAACAATTTGATGAATTCATTCAATCACAAAATGTTGATGCGATTTTGTGTACCGCATCGTCAATGGCTGAATATGTTTTTAATAGCCTTACTTTATCTTCTTTAAGCAAAAAACCCATTTTGCTTATGGATTTTATGGATGTTGATTCTGATAAGTGGGCGCAATACGCGCGCAACTCCTCTTACCC
>NZ_JANQVQ010000053.1:14345-21633 GCF_030730205.1 Paraglaciecola sp. | reverse complement strand
CCCTTGTGCTCTGCTAAGATCAGATGATTGCCAATACGCTATTTTGTGGTCACATAAGTAGCTTTACTGAGCCAGTTATTTAAAAAGTTTGAGGCTGATAGCGGTCAAAATTTACTTATCATAACCAGGATTGATACGATCTAATTTACGCAAAAGCCCTGGCCATGCCAAGCCTCCGCCGGCAGAGCGGGTCACTTGCTCAGCTTGAGCACGAATACCCTTTAAAATAGCATTTGGGATAGGCAGTAAATCACACCCTGTTGATTGCGCTTTGAGTTGAATTTCACAAGAGCGCTCAAGTAGATACATAAACAAAAAGGCGTCTGGAATGTTAGTGGCACAGGTTAACAAGCCGTGATTACGCAAAATCATAAAATTAGTTTCTCCCAAGTCAGCCACCAATCGCACTTTTTCTTCTGGATTAAGCGCAACCCCTTCGTAGTCGTGATAAGACAATGATGACAAGGCAAATAAGGATTGCTGACTTAAGGGCAATAAACCGTCTTTGGTAGCAGAAATAGCGATACCTGCCGCGGTATGTAAATGCAGTACACACTGAGCATCATCTCGGGCTTCATGCACCGCGCTATGAATAACAAAGCCCGCTGGGTTGATGTCATAATCAGAGGGCATAACTTTATTACCCTGTAAATCCACTTTAACCAAACTGGAGGCGCTTACTTCTTCAAACATTAAGCCATAAGGATTAATCAAAAAATGGTGCTCAGGTCCAGGCACCCGGGCGGAAATATGAGTAAACACCAAATCATCCCACCCGTGCATCGCGACTATGCGATAACACGCAGCTAAATCCACTCTCAGTTGCCACTCTTCACTTGAAACCTGTTGTTTAACTGACTGCATTTTATTTACTCGCCTGATTGTTAATTTGTTGTCAACAACATAAGCTAAAGCCTCTTTTTGAACTGTCGCCAATTAGACATTTGCTAAAACACATGCCAATAGATTTCGATTTACTTCAACCCAGCCTGCAAAAAAGTCGTTGGTTTAGCCAGGTACCCCTGCACTTACAGCATGCTATTGTCGGTTCAGCAACCATGAAGTATCTCCACCTTGGGCAATACTTGCATCGCAAAGGCGATAAAGTCGATGGGCTATATTGTTTACTAAGCGGCAAATTACGAGCGAGTAATCTTAGCCTAAATGGGCAAGAACTGATTTTAACGTGGCTACAAGAGGGCAATTGGTTTGGCGAAATATCAATGTTTGATGGCTTACCCCGCACTCATGATGCCATTGCCGAGCATGACTGTAGCCTGCTGAAAATTTCAAATCAGCAATTCGAGCAATTACTTGCTGCACACCCTACACTCTATCCGTTTTTTATCCGTCTACTTTGCCAACGAGTGCGCACCAGTTTTAAACTCATTGACGAAATGGCGAGCCTGTCACTAAAAGGACAATTGTGTCGTCGTTTACTGCTATTAATTGACGGCTTGGAATTTTCATATACCGAACACGAGCAGCATGATAGCCAGGTCTTCAAGCTAGCAATTTCACAAGAATCTTTGGCTTTGATGCTGCATAGCTCGCGCCAAACGGTGAACAAAATTCTTCAAGAGCTTAGTAAACAAGGCATACTTCACATTCACTATGGCCACATCACCGTATTTAGTAAAACGAAGTTGCTAAGCTTAAGCCAAATTTAGTCATTACTCAGCATTCCTGCATTCACGCAATAAACCTATTTTATGTGGTGTTCAACTCATGTTTATCGTTCATACCTTGCGTTTATAGTAGGCTGAATTGGCAGTAAACCTTCACCTTCGAACAAATAAAAAAGGAATGGTAATGAAAACCACGTCATTTACCGCTTTGTTTGCCCTACTTTGTATTTTAATGCATTCAGCATTTGTACAAGCGGCGGACAGCAAAGAACAAGACAAAAGAGCGGAATATATTCGTTCCCATTACGCAAAATATGAGTATCAAATCCCGATGCGCGACGGAGTGAAGCTCTTCACATCCGTTTATCTGCCATACGACAAAACCAAAAAATGGCCTATGTTAATGCAACGCACCCCATACCGGGTTGCACCCTATGGCGTTGATAAGTACAAAACCAAACTTGGCCCCAGTGAAATTTTTGAAAAAGAAGGGTTTATCTTTGTTTTTCAAGACGTACGCGGCAAGTACATGTCAGAGGGTGAATTTATCAACATGCGCCCTCAGGACGCTTACAAAAAAGGCGGCAACAATGCAGACGATGCCACCGACACTTATGACACCATTGATTGGCTAGTAAAAAACCTGCCGAACAACAACGGCAACGTAGGTATGTGGGGGACCTCATATCCCGGCTATTATACCTCGGTTGGTGCCATTAATAGTCATAAGGCGCTAAAAGCAATCTCACCGCAGGCACCGATTGCTGACTGGTTTTTTGACGATTTTCATCGTAACGGGGCCTTCGTAGTGCCAATGGCATTTATCTTTTTTGATACCTTTGATGCCCCCCGTGAAGGGCCACAAGCCACTGGCATTAAAGGCCGAAATTTAGGCACACCAGACGGTTACCAGTTTTATCGCGACTTAGGGCCACTTAGCAATGTTAACGCCAAGTATTTTAAGGGCGAACGACCGTTTTGGAATGAATTAACCCAACACCCTAATTACGATGAGTACTGGCAGGCACGCAATGTACTACAGCATTTTAATGACGTTAAGCCAGCGACTTTAGTTGTTGGCGGCTGGTATGACACAGAAGATTTATACGGCCCCTTATCAACCTATAAAACCATGTCTAAAAATAACAAAAAAGATAATGTTCATTTGGTTATGGGCCCATGGTATCACGGCCAATGGAATCGCGGAGAAGGCGATAAAATGGGTGAGGCACAGCTAGGATTTGATACCAGCGCTTGGTTTCAAGAACATATCTTGCTGCCTTTTTTCAAGCAGAACCTGAAAAATGAGACAAAGACTGCCCTGTCTTCTGCCACTATTTTCGAGACTGGGGCAAATCGCTGGAGAGAGTTTTCTAGTTGGCCACCCAAAGCAGGAAAAGAGACCACCTTGTATTTTGGTGCCGATGAAAAACTGCTTACCAGCCAAGAAAGCCGTGGCGGGTTTAGTGATTATGTCAGCGATCCTAAAAAGCCAGTACCACACTCAGCTAAAATCAGCCGAGGTTGGGACAGACCTTACATGGCAGAAGATCAGCGTTTTGCAGCCAGACGTCCAGATGTGCTGGTCTTTAATACAGAGCCTGCTACAGAAGATCAAACTATTGCGGGCGCCATTGACTTAGACCTGTGGGTTTCGACCAACCAAACCGCCGCGGATTTTATCGTTAAGTTAGTGGATGTATTTCCGGGTAAGGATGTGAATACCAATGAGATCGATAAAGAAACGGGCAATCGCCATGAATTGGTGCGGTGGCATGCCATGCGCGGTCGGTTTAGAAATAGCATGAGTCAGCCAGAACCCTTTGTCGCTAATGAGCCAACCCTGGTCAAATTTCAGTTGTTAGACGTATTACATACCATCAAACGGGGTCACAAACTGCAAATTCAAATCCAAAGCAGTATGTTTCCTTTTATCGACATGAATCCACAAAGTTACGTTGAAAATATCTTTGAAGCCAAGCCTGAAGATTTTGTGAAAGCACAACACAAGTTGTTTCACAGTGAAACCTATCCTAGCGCTATTCAGTTCAAGGTAATAGAAAACTAAGCTTCTCGCGGTTTGCTTTAACATAACAAAGCCGTTCATAAGAACGGCTTTTTCATAAACGCTTGATAGTAGTTAACTAGCTACGGTTTGTACTTTTGCATAACTAAGGTAGCGTTGGTTCCGCCAAAACCAAAGCTATTTGACATCACTGTCGTAAGCTCTGTTTCACGAGTTGTCATCACCACATCCATACCAGCAGCTTGCTCATCGAGAGTTTCAATATTAATGGACGGTGCAATAAAGCCATTTTCCATCATTAATATACTGTATATCGCCTCGTTAACACCGGCGGCACCTAGGGCATGGCCGGTCATCGCTTTGGTCGCACTTAGTGGTGGCACTTTGTCACCAAACACTTCGCGAATCGCCCAGAGTTCTTTTACATCTCCCACCGGCGTAGAGGTACCGTGAGTATTTATATAATCAATAGGCTTATCTAAACCCTGCATGGCTTGTTGCATACAACGCATTGCGCCTTCACCAGAAGGAGCAACCATATCAGCACCATCAGAAGTGGCCCCATAACCTACGATTTCACAATAAATTTTCGCGCCACGTGCTAAGGCGTGCTCAAGCTCTTCAACCACAACCATACCACCACCGCCTGCCCCTACAAATCCATCACGATTTGCATCATAGGTACGAGATGCTTTACTTGGATTATCGTTGTACTTAGTAGAGAGTGCACCCATGGCATCAAATTCAGCTGACAAGGTGTAATGCAGCTCTTCGCCACCACCGGCAAAAATAATATCTTGCTTGCCTAATTGAATTTGCTCTAATGCATTACCGATACAATGTGCGCTGGTTGAACACGCCGAACTAATAGAATAGTTAACCCCTTTTATTTTAAAGGGCGTGGCTAAACATGCAGACACAGTGCTGCCCATACAGCGAGTCACCATGTATGGCCCAATTCGCTTAACACCTTTTTCGCGTAGGATATCAACGGCTTCAACTTGGTTTTGTGAAGATGCACCGCCAGAGCCAGCAATAATGCCAGTACGAACGTTAGACACCATGTCCTCAGTCAAACCTGAATCTTCTACCGCTTGTTGCATAGCCACATAAGCATAGCCAGCAGCATCGCCCATAAAACGTTTAATTTTACGGTCGATGACGTCGTCTAAATTAATATCGACTTTACCCCAAACATGGCTGCGCATGCCTGCTTTTTCGAATTCTTCAGAAAAGGTGATGCCAGAGCGTCCTTCTCGTAACGACGCTGTGACTTCTTCTTTATTGATACCGATACTGGAAACTATACCTAAGCCAGTGATTACCGCTCTTCTCATGCTAAACCCTTCAACAAAAATTTGTCGCACATTTTAATGATTTTACAGTGTAAACTGGTCTGCTCTTTACCACGATTCAATATACAGAATATTTGCACTAAAAAGGCCAAAACCAGTAAGGTGAATTTGTTACCTAGCGTTCGCTACCTTAAACTATCCGCGAATTGAACACTAGCTCACTATGCTAGGTATCTGAATATTATTTACTTGCATCTTAGGGGAAATTTATTTTTGAAAATAACTAATGCTGAAATCCATTTTAATGAAAACGGCACCCCTTTTGCCAAGCAGTTTGACGATCTTTATTTTTCCGATGCCTCTGGTATAGAAGAAACTCAGCATGTTTTTATCCAACATAATCAACTGCCCCAGCGTTGGCTCAACTGGCAAGATTCGCACTTTAACATTGCTGAAACAGGATTTGGCACCGGACTTAACTTTCTTGTGACCCTCGCCTTGTTTGCACAACTGCGCGACACCCAAAGTATACCTTTGTTCAATTTGCACTTTAGCACCGTCGAAAAATATCCTCTCACAAAGGCTGATTTAGCACTGGCCTTACAACGTTATCCTAGTTTACAAGCTTATAGTCATGCATTAATTGAGCAATATCCGCCGAACGTCGCGGGCTGTCATCGTTTAAAATTCTTAAATGACAGCGTGATTGTCGATTTGTGGTTCGGTGATGTACATGAAATATTACCTCAGATATATGCAACACCAACAGGCTTGGTTGACTGCTGGTACTTAGATGGCTTTGCGCCAAGTAAAAATCCTGAAATGTGGACAGAGGCACTGTTTAGCCAAATGGCGCGCTTGGCGAAAAAAGATTGCCACTATGCCACGTTTACCGCCGCAGGTAGCGTAAAAAGAGGCTTAGAAGCCGCGGGATTTAGTGTTAAAAAAGTAGCCGGTCATGGCCAAAAAAGACATAATTTGAGTGGTACGCTACCACAGAAAACACCCGTACCTTGGCCAAAACCTTATTTTGCTCGCCCTGCTATCCAGTCTAATGACGCCTCAACAACAAATAGTCAACCCAGGATCGCTATTATCGGTGGCGGATTAGCCGCTGCTAATTGTGCCTATGCTTTAGCAAAACGAGGGCTAATAGCGGATGTATACTGCCAAGATGGCACCCTAGCACAAGGGGCATCAGGCAATCATCAAGGCGCGTTGTATCCACAATTAAATGCAATCGCTAATCACAGCAGTCAATTTCATGCTTTAGCGTATTTGTATGCGGGTAACTTTTATAAGGGCTTAGTCAAAGATAATATTCAGTTTGCTCATCAATGGTGCGGCGTATTTCAAGCCGCGTTTAATGACAAAGTACTTGAGCGCCAACAAAAGCTCATTGATCACGATATATGGCCCAAGGAGCTCATTACTTCGCTTACTCCTGCACAAGCGTCAAAGCTTGCAGGGCTTAACCTGCCTTTTGGCGGTTTGTATTTTCCACAAGGAGCATGGATCAATCCGCCAGAGCTAGTGAATGCCTTATTCAACAGCGCCGCAAGCCGTCTGCATACTAGTCATAAACTAACCTCTCTCAGCCACACTGGCATGCATTGGCAACTGCAGTTTGAAACGCAAAGCAGGATCGAAACGGATATTGTGATTGTGGCCACCGGCAGTCAATTTGCGAATATTGAGCAACTAACACCATTGCCTTTGCGCGGGGTACGAGGGCAAGTAGAGTATATCGATAGCAGTGTTGAGCTCGGTAAGCTAGCCACGGTAATTTGTCATAAAGGCTATTTAACCCCTGCTCATCAAGGCTTGCACGCTCTGGGCTCAAGCTATAAGAAACAAGACTTTTCAACCGAATATCGTAAAAGTGAAGAAACAGAAAACATCACTATGCATCAAAAAGCGTTGGCAGATTGCCCTTGGGTAGATAAGTTAGTCGGCCAAGGTAAAGGTAGGGCAGCCACTCGCTGTAGCACAGCGGATCACCTGCCAATGGTGGGCGCCGTGCCAAATATTCCTAAGCAAAAAGAGCAATTTTGGGATCTATACAAAGCCCTCCCAGCTCAGCATTATCCCCTAGCGAGTGATTTTGCTAATTTATATCTATTGAATGGCTTAGGCTCGAGAGGTTTAACGACCGCCCCCCTGTTAGCAGAGGTGTTAGCCAGTCAGATTTGCCATGAACCTTTGCCTTTACCTGCGTCTCTACTGGATGCCTTAAACCCTAATCGTTTTTTAATACGTGGGCTCATACGTCGTGAACAGAGTTGATGATAAGGGGGATTAAAGCACTAAACCCAGCAAGTGGCTTACCACACCTTAGC
>NZ_JANQVQ010000053.1:0-14245 GCF_030730205.1 Paraglaciecola sp. | reverse complement strand
TCAAGGTCTAACTCATTATCTGCAAACGCTTGAGTCAAGCTGTTGTCAAGAATAATGGTTAATTGCTCTGCAGACTTGTCATCACAGGACTGCAATTTTGCCAAAGCCAAACTAAAGTGTCCTTGAACATAACCAGCGATAAATAGGTCTTGATCACTACCGCTATCCACTACGTCTACAAAATACTGCTCGGCTTTACTGATAAGATGGCTTAACTGCATAGTTGGAATATTTACCTTAATTTAAATTTGCTAGCGGATAAAGTACCTGATCACGATAGCCGGTGATTACGGTCATTAAACCCGCTAATTCAGCATCTAAGGTAATGTCACCACTGTCTGAAATCAGCGGTTTGCCAGCAAGATTGTTTAACTTATTTTTGGTGGCCACCAGTAGAATATTTTCTTTACCCACAGCACGCAATACGTCAGGACTTAATTGTTGATTGCCACGACCAAATACATGGCCTTGCCCACCAATTAAGGTAATGACCAGCTTGGTGGCTTGCTGATGAATAAATTGATATAGCTGCTCGGCGGTTAAATCTCTTGCGATCAATTTACCGCCTTTAAGTAGGTCAACGCCCAACAAGGTATTATCTAAGTTAAGTTCTTGCATGATGAACTCAACAGTAGAGCCCGAACCCATTACAAAATAGTGCTCAGGATATTCATCCATTAACTCAATAATGTAGGCAGCAATATCCGCCAACACCAATTCATCAGATTCTTTACCCCCCATTTTCACTGCCTGAATATACTGCAGCTCAGTCGGCACTCGCATTTCACCAAACTGACGGGCGTTTACCCGCCCTTGTCGAAACAAGGCTTCATCAATATCCATCACATCAGCTTGGGTTAAACTTACGATTTGACCTTGAACCATTTGCGCTACAACTCTGCCTGCCGCTTGCGGAGTAATCGCATATACGCCGGAATGAATTTTACAACCCGCAGGGATCCCCAATACCGGTAATGCGGTATCGATAGCATGACAAATATTGCGAGCGGTACCATCACCACCAGCGAATAACAATAAATCGACTTGCTCATTGAGCATTGCTTTAGCTGCTGCTTCAGAGTCATGTCCTTCACTCTGTTCACTACTTGGTTGATACACAATTGAATAATCAAACCCCATTTCTTTGGTTAGTGTTTCTCCCATTTCTCCAGCTACAGTGTAAATATGCACTTGCGACGTTAAAGCCAGTATTTCCGACAGCGCTAAACGGGTTTTATCTCCGGCCTTTTTTTCTGCGCCTAAGGCTAAGGCTTTGGCTCTAATTTCTGCCCCATCACTGCCTTTTAATGCCAAGGCACCACCGATACCGGCAAAAGGATTGACAATAAGGCCAATTTTGAACCGTTTTTTAAGCATGGAAATCTCGCTCTGTTAATGCTGGAGTCTGATAAAAAGCCTGCAATGCAGCAATAAACTGTTGGGCTCGAGGTGGAAAGCCGTGCTGTAAGTACTGTAAAACTTGCAAACGCACATTACGCGTAAAACCTCGGGTATCCACCGGCGCCCCGTTTAAATTATCGGTGCTGACCCTAAACAGACTGCCGCAAGCCACAGAAAAGGCCCACTCAATGGCTTGAGGTTTTATTTCAACGTATTCAAATTCAGCTTGTTGCTGGGTATTTCTGCCATCGGGGCAATACCAGTACCCATAATCTTCAACTAAACGACGAGCCTTACCGGCTAAACACCAATGGGCAATTTCATGAAGAGCACTGGCAAAAAAACCGTGAGCAAAAATCACGCGATGAAAGGCAACCTCGGTATCGGCTGGCAAATAAACAGGCTCACTTTCACCTTTGATTAAACGGGTATTTTCACTGCGGCTAAACAGTTGGTCGAACAAAACGATGAGGTCGCGATAGTTAAACTGCGCAACAGCCTCGGCGTTTGCTGACGATAAGGTCTTTGACAAGACAGGAGAAATAAGCTGAGTGTGAGTGTTTTTCATAAGGGCGCGCATTTTAGACTGAAGCACAGCTGACTTCCACCTATTGTTTTCAAAACCAGTTTACGCCAAGCTATGGTAAATTTTAAGACTAAATAGCCTGATGAAAACCACCTTTTAGCCATGAGTAAGTTGTACCTTCATCTTTGCTTCCAACGTGGGTCAATCAGTGCAAAACGGAAATCATGTTAATAAATGAGTGAACATACTAAACAAATTATTCGCCATTTACATGGCGTGAAAACAATGCAAGACATCGCGCAAAAAGGTGGCTGGTTACAGCGCATTCGTCGCTTACAAGCATGGCAATGCCAGCGCTTGATGATTAGCCATCAAACCAGCTATGCCAATGAAAAGTTTAAACCCGCAATAACCTTTTTTGTGAATGAATTATACGGGCCTAAGGATTTTAGTCAGCGCGACAAGGACATTGCACGAGTGGTGAATAAAATGTCGACTGTGGTGCCAGATAAAGCCTTACAAACGCTTGCCACTGCGCTACAACTATACGAGTTATCTTTTGAACTCGATTTCGAAATGGTCAAAAAATTATCAGACCAAGACGTAAACCGAGCTCGCTATCTTGAGGCTTATCGTGCTTGTAATAATTCCCATGGGCGACAACAACAAATTTATTTGATAGAAGTACTGGGAAAGCACTTAGCTGAAGTGGTTAAAATCCGAGGTATTTCTGCTCTGTTACTGCTATCGCGCAAGCCTGCCAAATACGCAGGACTCGACGCGCTGCATACCTTTGTTAGTGATGGATTTAAGGCCTTCAAAGGCATTGGCAAGGTTGAAGACTTTATTTTGCCTATTGTTTATCACGAACAAAGATTGATGAAACTGATGTTTGCTCCTAATCAACCCAACCCTTTACCAGATGTGTAATACCTTAATGTCAACGCCAAGCTCTCACTCAAATCAGTCTGAATTACCCGCACTTACATGGCAGTACCACAAGCCGTTTATTTCTTATTGGCACATTACTGCACAACACATCGATCATTATGGCCATGCCAATAATGTCGCTTATGTGAGTCAGCTCGAACGAACCGCTTGGGCACATTCAAATGCTTTGGGTTTAAGCATTGAAAAATACCAAGAACTCGATCGAGGTATGGCAATCAGTCGCCATGAAATTAACTATTTAGCTGCCGCCTATTTGCATGACAAAATAGCGTGTGCAACTTGGATTGTAGCCTGCGACAGTAAACTCAAACTTGCCAGAGAATTCCAATTTATTCGGCCCGCTGATGGCGCCTGTTTGCTAACAGCGCGTACTGAGTTTATATGTATCGCCTTATCAAGCGGACGGCCTAAGCGCATGCCTCAGGAATTTTCTACCCCTTACAGCCAAGCACAAATTACCGTGGTTACAAAATGACTTGGCATCGCATACTGGTTGTATCACTTGCCGTATCACTACTGGTGAACTTTGCTTTAATACTGCAGCTCTTACAAACCGCAACTACAAGCACGCAGCAGGTGCAGACTCCGAATTCTGACAAAGCCCCTTTTTCGGAAAAAGCGAAATCAGAGTTACATGCACTTCCGCTAAACAATGCAGATTCTCAACAAACTACACATGCACCTAGTCACCAACCCGCCTCACCCAACTTTCATGCCACGTCTGTACCAGAACGCAGCGAGCTACTTGCAAAGGCACAACAATGGTTACGTGACGAGAACTACCCAGCTTTAGAGTTGTTTTTACGAGACTATTTACAGCAGTACCCTTTGGATATGGATTTTTTGCTACTTGAAGCGGATTTAATTGTGCAAACCAACCTAACCAGTGACGCCATTGCGCATTTCTATAGTTTGAAAAAACAGCCCATGAGTGACGAACAAAACCAGTTAATTGACGAGCGAATACGCACATTGTCAGAGCAAACAATATTACAACTACAAAAGGCCCACTCTTGGGATACCTTAGCTATTTTTGTTGAGCCCCTATTGCAACTCGAACCTGAAAATCGACTGTACCTCTTGGCCCTAGCTGAGGCTTATGCCCAGCAACAACAAATCAATTTAATGGAAAACATTCTCGCAGCCCTTGATTATAACGACCCCAATGCCATGCGTATTCGGCAACTTACCTTTATTGCGCATGATAACGGGCAAGCCAATAAAAACGATGAAATCCCTGAGATTGACACTGATATTCCGAGCAGTTCGGCTATTGAGTTAATGCAGCTAGGAGATCAGTATGTCGTTAATGCCCACCTAAGTGGCAACCAAGTCGCTTTATTAGTTGATACAGGTGCGTCAATAACGTCTATCTCGCAAGACTATTTTCAAGGCTTGTCACATCGCTTTAAGGTGAATTATGTGGGACGGTTTAATGTTAATACTGCCGCTGGAAGGGTATCCGCTCCGATGTATCAATTTGCCGAACTTAGGTTAAATCATGTTAGCGTAAGTAATATATCGGTTATGGTCATCCCCATGGAGACGACCGCCAATATTAATGGTTTGTTGGGAATGAATTTTTTACGTGAATTTGATTTTAAAATCGATCAACGTCAAGCAAGATTACTGCTAGTACCTTAGGTGTAACTGCTGTTACTTGTATCGCTGTTACACCTAAAGTTGAGCAATACCGATGTGAACCTTTTAGCCAAAAACGAACTATCTAAACAGTAATACGTGGCAGTAATTAAATTGCCCGTTGAGTAAAAATAAGGAAAGCCCATCGACTCCCTCACACCCAGCTTTAACGACCTCTGGTTTTTACCCTTAGGAGGCACCGGCGAAATCGGCATGAACATGAATCTATACGGTCATGCCGACAGCTGGTTAATGGTCGATTGTGGGGTGACATTTCAAAGCCCCTTAAAACCAGAATATACCCAAGCTTCCGGTTCATCAGTGATGGCACGGGATATTTTTGATGTGGTGTGCGCTGATCCACGCTTTATCACCGCTCAAAAAGATAAGCTCGCGGGTATTGTCATCACCCATGCTCATGAAGATCACGTTGGTGCTCTCCCCTACCTTTGGCAACGCTTTAAATGCCCTGTGTACACAACGGCTTATACCGCAGAGATTTTGCGCCGTAAACTATCACGAGACGGTTTAGCGCAGCGAATGCCCATTATCGAAGTGAGCACCCAGCAAAAAGTCGATATCGGCCCCTTCAATGTTGAATGGATTGGTATTACTCATTCTATTCCAGAGCCTCACGCACTTATGATCCGCACCGAAGCGGGCAGCGTGTTTCATACTGCAGATTGGAAAATTGATGCTAAACCCATTACCGGCCAACCTTTCAATGCCAGCATCTTTAAACAACTCGCCAAACAAAGCGTAAATGCCATGGTGTGTGACTCCACTAATGCGTTGCGTCTTGGTCACTCCATATCTGAGAGTGACTGTTATCAAGGTTTATTGGAGCTGGTTGAGGGAGCAACAGGTCGAGTAGTGGTGGGCTGTTTTAGCAGTAATATTGCTCGCATGATCAGCCTTGCAAAAATTGCACAAAAAACCGGACGTTATTTAGCCTTATTTGGGCGCTCTTTGGAAAACACCGTCAGCGCAGCGCGAG
This sequence comes from Paraglaciecola sp., assembly GCF_030730205.1. Lineage (GTDB taxonomy): Bacteria > Pseudomonadota > Gammaproteobacteria > Enterobacterales > Alteromonadaceae > Paraglaciecola. The sequence goes on along the minus strand of NZ_JANQVQ010000053.1, from coordinate 8,729 downwards.
CTACCGGACACTGGCCTCAAGAACTAGAAGTCATCGATGCCTTTCATGCAGGCTATTTGTTAAAACATGAAGTCTTGGCTGTAGCAACAGGTAGTCAAGGCGAGAGCCGAGCAGCGCTGAGTCAGATAGCACAAGATAACTACCGCAATTTAAGTTTAGAGGCCGATGATCTGGTCATTTTTAGTTCGATCATCATTCCGGGCAATGAAAAACTTATCGACAGAATGATAGACCTATTTCATCAGCGTAGGATCCGCACGATTTTAGCAGAAGATAACCCAAAACCCATTCACGCCTCGGGTCATCCTTGCCAAGAAGAATTAATACTCATGTACAACTGGGTCAAACCACAGTTGGCTATTCCCACTCATGGAGAGCCGCAGCACCTTAAAGCCAATGCCGACATAGCCAGTCAGTGCCATGTGCCGAGAAGTTTAACCGGCTTAAATGGTGATCTTTTTATCATCGCCCCAGAACCAAAGTTGGTAAAAAACGCGGTCAAGACGGGAAGAATTCCGCTACAGAATTAAATCGGGTTTAGCATTGAATTGCTTGGAGCGAGCCAATGGGCTTAGTCAGCTTCATTGGCTTCTTTGATTCGTTCTTGTCTGGCTTGCTCTTCGGCAAAGGCCGCTTTTATTTCTTCTAGCACTGAGTCTACATCGGCGTCTTCAGCGCTAAACTCAAAGTGGCCGCTTAGTTCAGTTTCAGCCGTTAATTCACCAGCTTCAAACAGGGCCCACATTTCTTCTGCATAATGGGTTTGCAGTAACTCAGGGGCAAATTGACCGTAATATTCACTCATATTGCGCACATCCCGCTGCAACATGCTAAAAGCGTTATTATTGGCAGCAGCATCAACCACTTGTGGCAAGTCGATGATCACTGGACCATAGTCATCCACTAACACATTAAATTCAGATAAATCGCCATGTACCAAACCAATACACAACATCTGTTTTACGTAGTGCATGATTTGTGTGTGGTCTTCTATTGCTTGTTCAGCACTCATGCTGACATCGTTTAAACGAGGCGCCACATCGCCTTGCTCATCCGTTACCAGTTCCATGAGTAAAACGCCATCATAACAGCCATAAGGCTGCGGCACACGAACACCAGCCTTAGCTAATTTGAACAAGGCGTCAACCTCGGTATTTTGCCACGCATCCTCTTGCTGTTTGCGGCCAAACTTCGAGCCTTTTTCCATGGCTCGTGCACGACGAGTATTGCGAACTTTACGCCCTTCTTGATATTGAGCAGCTTTTTTAAAACTGCGCTGCATAGCCTCTTTGTATACTTTAGCACAGCGAATTTCTTCACCACAGCGCACCGCGTATACTGTTGCTTCTTTTCCACTCATTAATTGATATAACACTTCGTCGACTAATCCATCGTCAACTAAGGGCTGAATTCGTTTGGGGGTTTTCATGGATTCCTTATAGAGTCAGCTACTAAAGCTAAGCGAATTATTGCAGAGTGTGCCTAAACCTGAATGCCCTCGCAATCTGAAATTACATTCTTAGAGGTCGCTGCTGGAATAAATTTTCACATAGTTTCCATTAATTAGCGATCAGCACAATCACTTTATTTAGCAGTTCAGGTGGATCGACTCGGCTGTAGTGTAAAATCAAGTCCGTTTTACCATCCAAATTAATGTCGCTGTGGGTAATCGCCTTGGCATTTTTAGGCACTTGTACTGAGTATTTTTCAGAACGGCGATTGAATAAACGTTTCGCGTCATTCACCGCCATATTGACTCTGATTTGTTCGTCTTCTTCTGAAAAAACGAAATCTTTCAAACCATCACCGTTCAGATCGATGAGCTTGACCATGGGCTCACCTCTGCTACCAGATGACAAACTAAAGGTAATTTCAACCTCTTGGCTTTCGGTGGGTTTTGCGGGATAAGCTTGATTGTCGTCCATTTTAAACAGCAATATTTCTTGCTCAATACTGCTGGATAATAAAGCACTGATAATCTGCGACACGCCTAGCTCAAAAGCCGATACCATCACTTCTTGACGGCCGTCATTGTCCAAATCAACTAATCTGAAATCAGATAAGGTGCTACTCGATTGAATACGGGTGTCGGCCGTCTTTGCAAACATCAAACCTTGTGATTTAAGTTGGCCATAATACACTTCATAATCATTGGTTCGATCTAATACACCGGAGCTTTGCGCAAAACGCACCACAAGATCAGCGACGGCATCCCCATTGATATCGGTAATGAGTTCTACCATTTTGTGTTTTAAATTACTTTGACTAAGTTGCTGGCCATCGGCGTCTATTTTATCCCACCAATTGATGCCTTCGATATCTTCTGCCAAGTGAACAGGTTTGCCCTGAATATCAAAAGTGCCCTGCGAATTTTGCTCAAATACCTTCAACTGACCTGTTTCCACCAAAACCAGATCACTTCTGCCATCACGATTCATATCTGCCAAAAACAGCTCATGGGGCTTAAAAGTTAGCGCCTCACCTTCAACGATCATCAAAGCGGGTATGCTTAAAGACTGGGTAACCCTTTCCTTAGTGCCTGGCTTTGACAGCCATAAATCAACCTTTTCAAATTGCGACAAGATAAAATCGTCTTGCTGATCATCATTGATATCTTGGCTAAAATTTGACTGCAATAAAGCATCTGATTTTGTACCAAAGTACATGGTAGAAACTGTGTGCAGAGGTTTAAGATACGAGTTTGATTGCAAATCATTGACAACTGCCGGTATGTGAGGAGCGGCCATTGCTGGCCCCGTGTATTCATCTGTTTCTGGTGTTGGCGCAACGTACACATATTCAAATATTCTTTCACTGCTCAAAAAATACAAGGATTGCAAACCACTGGGTTGGGCGACACCTTGATCGTAAGCAAAAAATTGCTGGCCTAAGGTCAGTAAGTCAATTAATTGCATTTTGTCGTGTAAGGAATTAAAGGCGTAAACCGCCAATTGGCGCTGACCTTCTGCAGTAAGGCCAATTGCGACTAATTCATTACCTGGATTTTCCAGAATATTTAGGGCTAACACAGGTTGGGTAAGATTAAAGGGTAAGGTGATAGCATACTCAGAAAACAAAGGCGATTTTTGCGCATATGACGGTAAGGCCAACAAAGTTAGCAGTAAAAAGCTCACTACGTTTTTTGCTCTAACGATCAAATTTGCTCGTTTGTACGTATGTATCATCATGCTTTCCTGTAGCGCTAACTCGAGAAACACAGCATATCAAAATCGGAAAAGCATGCTGTCAAAAAGTGTAAATTTTTAATTCAGGAAAGTTAACGCAAGCAATTCGTTTTCAATATTTAATTCAACAGCTTATGTGTTAGGATTTGAATTGGAATATCGCAGATATCATAGTAACTGAGGCTCTTCATGCTGATTAAGCATTATGCTAATAAAAACCGTTTTTTTATCGCTACAGTAATTATATTTACTCAGCTGTTGTTTGTTTTGGCTTTGCCGGCGCAGGCCCACCCTCTAGAGCAACTTGAAGGATTGAAACGTTTTAACCGCTCGAGCCAATTGCTTGACCCACAAAACACCGCGGTACAACTTGTATCAAGTTTAGATATTAAAGAAGTAAAAATTGGTCAAAATGTGGTTTCTCAAGCCATAGAATTGAATGAAAAAGGCGGTGAGATCCACAACATCACCGGCGGAAGCCGCAGTGACAAAGTGACATTTAGCTTTTTTCAACCCTTTCAAGAGTCCACCTTGGAGCAACGTATTGATTTACATTTTGACAAAAACTCAGGGTTTATCGACGCGGTGAATTTACGTTATTTGCTCAGTAGCGCCTATTTAAGTATCGACTTAATTCGAGACCAAGTATTGCAATCAGCCATTAGCAAATACGGTTCGCCGCTGACCATGCAAGCGGTGCAAGAAATTGCAGGAAAAACCAAGCGGGTGACCATAAACGACTTTAGCGCGGGTATAACCAACTTATCTGAAGAGGCCCGGGCCTACTTTAAAAAATTAAGCATAACCAGAAACGCTAAAATAAGCGCCGACAAGCGGGGCATCGCTTTATTTCAAGTTGGTTTTGATGAATGCTACCTTTGGCCTGAAAACAATTACGCCGAGATACTAAGTCTTTGCGCTTTTGCCCCTGGGGCAGCCAATGCCAATAATCGGGGATTAGAGTTTAAGTTAGTGAATTTTCCAATCAAACAAGTTATTGCTGAACATCAAATTAAGCCTGCTGAGCAGCTTAAATTAAGTTTGTAAACACACCGTTAGCGTACTCACAGTTCATGCTAATCAGGCGTAATAAAATCCTTTAAGAAAGGATATACTGCCTCACTGTTATTCTTCATCACCACCCTATTATTAGGAAAGGGATATGCCTAGTCTAAAAATACGCCATTTTTACGTGTTACCACGTTTATTTATGTTAATGGGTTTACTGTGCAATGCGTTTGCCAGCCACGCTGTGAGCCGTTTAAACGCCCATGAACCAGAATTTACCTTGGTTGCTCCAGCCAAGTGGATAGAAATACAAGACTATCAGGTTGGCGATTTTGTAGATTTACTCAGCCCAACTCATTATCACTTAGTTGATAAACAAGTAAGTGGCTTAGACGGAAAGCATAGCTATTCACGCTATGTTTATTCCTTGACCGACCCCTCTGGTATTGAGTCAAATTCTAACATTCGCATTCGATTCAACCCGGCCTATGAAAAATTGCAACTGCACGGCATAGCGGTTAACCGCCTTGGCAAAACGGTTAACTCAATCACACGTGCTGACGTGGAAGTGATTAATGTTGAAGACAGGCAAAGTAGCAATATTTATTCAGGAGAAGTCGAGGCGGTCGTTTTATTGAAAGATATTAGAGTGGGTGACGTTATCGATTACAGCTATACGCTTGTGGGCAATAACCCTGTGTTTGGCGATAAATTCTCGAGCGGAGCTTCCCTTGGTTGGTCAATTCCGGTTGATAAGGTTAATGTGGCAGTAGTCATGCCAAAAGATCGGCCCATTCAATACAAAGTATTTAAAAGTAATGCGCCAGTGAGTATTGAAAACAAAGAGTTCGTCACGCGCTACACCATGGTATTAACCACTACAGCAGAAATTTATGAAGAAGATAATCTCCCCCCGTGGTACAACCCTTATCCCTACGTTCAGTTCAGCGAGTACCAAACTTGGCAAGACGTGGCACAATGGGCCAATACCCTGTTTGATGTTGACCACTCGGCCTCACCTGACTTAGCCAAATACATTTCGCAATTACAAGATTTACCGCTAAACGAAGCCATTAATGCAGCAATTAATTTTAGTCAAAATCAAATCCGTTATTTGGGATTAGAGCTTGGCGAAAACTCCCACCGTCCCCACAGCCCGTCTGAGACCTTTGCAAATCGACAGGGAGACTGCAAAGATAAATCTCTGTTACTGAGTCTATTGTTGAAGCAACTCGGTGTTGATGCCTCCCCTGCCTTAGTGTCTACGACGAGACGGGCACATGTCGATGAGTATCTGCCTACCCATGCGGTGTTCGACCACGCTATCGTTAAAATCCAATTAAATAAGGTGGATTATTGGATAGATCCGACCATGACTCACCAAGGGTCAACCTTAGACAGTAAATATCAGGCTGACTATGGTTTAGCCCTTGTTGTCGCCCCTAACACCACAAATTTAAGCACGGCTAAACCGCAAGTAAACTTCAAAAGCGCCATTAACGTGCAGGAGTTTATCCTCGCCGCTGATTATTTCTCACCTGTTGAGTTGACTGTTACCACAACCATGACCGGCCGTGAAGCAGATAATCTGCGTTATCGGCTTAAGTCTGAAGGCAAGGTGAAACTCGCTAAGTCGTACTTAAATTATTACGCAAAGCGCTTTGCTAAAATTGAAGTACTTTCGGCGCTAATTGTTGTAGATGAACCTAGCAACAATGCCCTAACGGTTATTGAACACTATTTAGTGCCTGATTACTGGCAATTAAACGAAGAACAACATGCTGAATTTGAGTTACAAGCGGATTACCCTGATCAATATGTTCGCTTACCAAGTTCGATTAAAAGAGAGCAACCGCTGGCGGTCTACAGCAATATAACGGTAGACCATAAGGTCAGCTTACAATTGCCTGAGCATATCGATTTTAGCGCAGATGAAGGAAGTGAATTATTTGAAGATAACCATGTTAAATATTCTTCAACAATCGCTTATGATAATCGCGTACTCTCTTTTCAAAACATCTATGAAGCAAAAGCAGAATCGGTTGACCCACAGAGTGTGACAGAGCATTTACGTTTGCTATCAGACATAGCAAACACCATGAATTATTCCAACAGTATTACCAACGTCATCAATGAGCCAGGCAACACAGAACTGCAAAGACTGCTGCTGAGTTTAAATAAACGTCGTTTAATGCAATCAGAGCAAGCAGGACAGTAGTATGGTTAAGCGTCGTTTTATCGTGTCACATTGCAGTAGCATAGTCTTTTTTTTCGCTTTGAGCGCTTGTTCGAGTACCACAAGCCAGACTGCCGACCCCATCATAAATCAAACAACACAAGCAGAGATTACTGACAAAACATTGAGTCCTTTTCAGTTTAATCAGGGCCTACAGCAGGACTTAAACAATAACAACAGTGCGGGTCTACAAAGCAAAATCGACGTACTTAGCATTGCTAAGCAATTGCGTAATATTCAGTCGACTCAGTTTTCAAACCCTTTGGTCACAGCCAAAACAGCGGCTGATTTAAAACAACAATTGGTCTCAGGCATGCTTGAACTATCAAGGTCATTCACTTGGCGTTATTTGCATTCAGAGGAAAAGGCTGACAATAAGTTAGCCGCTTACTACCGGATTGAAAGTGAAGGAGGCTACAGTTATGTTACTTTCTGGCTGGAGCAGGACTCATACAAAATTTATGACTTTCATCCGGTGTCATTTTATTATTCTGCCTTGGACTTTGTGGGTGAATTTACCCAGCTTTTTAGCAAATATAGCCATAAACAAGGGCAATTAAGTAACTTAATTTTAGCCATCCAAAAAAACCAATGGGATAAAACCATCAGTTTGTATCAGGCTATTGATGCAGATATAAAAGCAGAGCCTGCGCTGAACGATTTTTTGCTGCGCAAATACAGCCAGATGCAGGGCGACAATCCTCAGTTTACCAACGTGTTGATGAGCGCGTTTGAGCAACAAGGCTTAAGTTCACTGTTGTTCGAATCGCTTTACATTCAACAAGACAATTTCAACCAAGCAATAAAAATGGTTGAAGGCTTACCCCAATACGCTCGCCAAGACAGTAAGATGCTTAGCGAATTAGCTATTTTACATGCCTACAATCAAGATTTTAGGTCTGCAATATTATTTGGCCGCCAGTCTATTATGGCCGGACCTAACGAGAATGAAGCGTATATCGTGTTACTTCAGGTCAGTTTATTAGCTAAAGACTACGCCTTAAGTATTGAACTTATGGACGTACTAAGCAGTAAATTTAATTTCTTGATGGGACAAGGTGTTATTGCTGAATTTGATGAAAGCGATACTTTTCTGCGCTCCGATGAATATAAGTTGTGGCTGGAAAAACATTCGACAAATAAAAGCTAACGTTGCGAAATCAGTTAGGCAAACAGTGAGTCTAGATTGGCACTCAGCCCAACACTATCTAGACACTTTGGTTGTAAACTATAAACAAAAGGTGGCTGCTATGAAGCGCAATACAGGCCATAATCTGCAAAATTTTTTGATTTGAAATAGGAAACATCATGACAACAACTCGTATAGGCCATCGCTATTTTGACGTAGAAAGCGGCAAGACATTGGATGTATGGTTTGCTCGTAGCAATAAAAAAATCGAACGTAGTTGTCTTGCTAAAAAAGTAGGACTCATTCAAAGTGAATTCATTGAAATAAGCATTGAACTGGATCAAGCACCTAAGTCTGCAGAAGATGCGTACTTACGCCTGCATTTATTATCTGAATGTGCCGTACTACCCAATAGCATCAACCTTGAAGGCTTGTTTGGTCAACTTAACAATGTCGCTTGGACCTCTGCGGGCCCTGTATTGCCCAATAAAGTGGAAGAGCTAAAAGGCGCCATCGCCGTTGAACATCACCATTTAGTGGTTTACTCCATTGATAAATTTCCGCGTATGGTTGATTACGTGATCCCTGAAGGCGTGCGTATTGGTGATGCTGATCGCGTACGTTTAGGTGCTCACTTAGCCTCTGGCACAACGATTATGCACGAAGGGTTTGTTAACTTTAATGCCGGCACTACAGGCAGTTCAATGGTCGAAGGCCGTATATCACAAGGCGTTATTGTTGGTGATGGTTCAGACATCGGTGGCGGTGCATCAACCATGGGTACCTTATCAGGCGGAGGCAAAACCATTAACGCTATTGGTGAGCGCAGTATGGTAGGTGCAAACGCGGGTATTGGCATCTCGTTAGGCGATGACTGTATTGTTGAGGCAGGTTTATATATTACCGCTGGCACCAAGGTAGTAACACCTGATGGACAAATTGTCGCGGCTCGCCAGTTATCAGGCATGAATGGTTTACTGTTTAGACGTAACAGCCAATCGGGCGCAGTAGAAGCCATCGTCGCTGATTCTGCAAGTTGGGGCGGCTTAAACGCCAGTTTGCATAGCAACGATTAAGTTGTTTCGTAGTAAGTGATACCCTCGTTAAACCGCGCTAAAGCGCGGTTTTTCTTGTTCGGTATTAATTGCACGAATCGGATAAGGTATCACTA
>NZ_JANQVQ010000052.1 GCF_030730205.1 Paraglaciecola sp. | reverse complement strand
GCACGATTATATATCACTCACCACCCACTTATTTATGCTACATTGGGTGGTTGCTTGATATTTCGAGCAATATTTGCCTACCCCACTGAGTGCCAAATTATGAGCAAAGAACGCAGTAGTAAAAAAGAATCGAAGAAACAACCTGCTTTATCCCCTAAAGAAAAAAAAGCCGCCAAGCAAGAGAAGAAAACCACCAAAAATATGTTTGATCTGTAATAGTTCTTTAAGTGAAGTCGGCGCAATAAGCTGACTTTACCTAACTCCTTTTCTTTAAAACTTTCCCTTCGAGCTAGCATTTACAAACCATTTATGTGCTTGTCGCTAGGATTGCCCTGCAAAACCTAATTGCGTTTTAGCATTGAAGGTTTAAACAATATTGACTTAGTTTGCCTTGATAACAGTTTATCTTGAACACGGTAATTATGACCCCATTGTAACCTACGACGACATACTCTCTTACCTAATAATGCTCTGTTGTGCGCAGTAAAAGCTGAACTTTTAAGCCCTGTTTAGATACATTAATACCAATTTATGTCTTAATAGGGCATTGAATCTAGTTAGGTTTTGGAATTTTTCTACTATGACCCCAGCACAAATTTTTTTCTGGTTAATGGCATCCTTAGGTAACGCCACAGCACTTTTCACCTATTTAACCTTTTTCAACTTACCGTCTTTGCTGCTAGTACTTTTTATGGCTGCGTTTACTCTAACCGGCTTGTACGATGTGTTTTTTAGCTCCCATACACTTAATCGTTTGTATCCGGTATTGGCGTACTTGCGCTATATGATGGAGTCAATAAGACCTGAAATTCAGCAATACTTTATCGCCACCAATACTGACGAACGGCCCTTTAACCGTGAACAACGGGAGCTCGTTTACCGTCGTGCAAAAAACGTTAACGACACACTGCCCTTTGGTACGCAACGAGATTTGATGGAAAACAACTATCTGAGTATTTGGCATTCTATGCACCCTCGAACCGTAAAGGAGCAAAGCAAACGGATCTTGATTGGTAGCTCACAATGCGCATTACCTTATTCTGCATCTTTGTTGAATATCTCAGCCATGAGTTATGGCGCATTGAGCAGCCATGCCATTGAAGCATTGAACCTTGGGGCCAAGTTAGGTGGCTTTGCCCATAACACTGGCGAGGGAGGCGTCAGCCCTTACCATTTAAAACATGGCGGAGATATTATTTGGCAACTCGGTACAGGTTTGTTTGGCTGCCGCACGAAAGATGGCGGCTTTGACGAAGACAAATTCTCCAATATGGCCAATAAACCTGCTATTAAAATGATTGAGATTAAACTGAGTCAAGGTGCTAAACCTGGCCACGGAGGGGTATTGCCCAAAGCCAAAATTAGTGACGAAATTGCACAAATTCGTGGCGTATCACAAGATGAAGACTGCGTATCGCCGCCCATGAACCCTGAATGCCCTACGCCTATTGCGTTAATGGAGTTTGTGGCGCGACTGCGTAAATTAAGTGGCGGCAAACCCATTGGCATTAAATTATGCATCGGGCATCCGGCTGAATTTTTAGCCATTTGTAAAGCCATGGTCAGCACCGGTATTCTTGTTGATTTTATCACTATCGATGGAGCTGAAGGTGGCACTGGTGCTGCGCCGGTCGAATTTAGCAATCGTTTAGGCATGATGTGTTTAGAAGGGACCTTTATTGCTCACCAAGCCCTTATTGGTGTGGGCTTACGAGATGAGATACGAATTATCGCCTCTGGTAAAAGTGCCAGTAGCTTTGATATCTTATCCAAGATGGCGATGGGAGCAGACACCGTAAACGCTGCTCGCACTATGATGATGGCCTTGGGTTGTATTCAATCACGGTCGTGTAATACCAATACCTGCCCCACTGGCATTGCAACCCAAGATCCCAAGCGCTCAAAAGCCATTGATATAAAAGCCAAGAGCCTGAGAGTGAAACAATTCCAGCATAATACTTTGCACAGCTTGTATGAGCTTGTGGGTAGCATGGGTTTGGACGATCCAGCGATGTTATGCCCTAACATGCTCAAACGCCGCACTTCAGAAGGCTTGTTAGAAGCTGCACCGGGTATCGTTCCCCCTTTAGACGCCAACCAACTAGTGGACAACCATGCTTCCGGTGTGTGGCAGCGTTGGTGGCACTTAGCTGATCAAGAACAATTTTATGTGCTCGATAACTGCACACCCAAACCGCAAATTGCGGTAGTAAATCTATAAAGAATCATAGGTGGTTGTTTGTTTTCTTTGGCAAAACGTCTCCAGTGGGCATGCCTATTAACAAGCATTACATGGAAGTCCCTGAGAAAGACTCTAGCAATAGAATATTGTGGTGAATAAATGAGGGCAAGGCGACTGCCTCGCCTTGATTGTGTAGTTACCCTCTATCATTAATAACTATGCGTACCTCGAGTCGGATAGTTATGCTCCATGGCATATTCTAATCCGCTAACAAAACGGTCGATATCCGGGCGAATAAAGGGCGCATTCGCGATCTCTATCATGGTAATTTTGCCCTTTGGATTTACTAAAAATAGCGCGGGTTCAGCAAAAAGGTGATCTGTTTCAGCGTTGCTGGTAGGTTCTGAAATATACAGGCCGAGTTTTTTCATATCTTCAACTTGTAGTTCAAGAACAACAGGGAAGCTGACCTCCAAGCCTTTGTCTTTAAATTGTGCTAATTGTTGTTTATCGTCAGCCGAAACCGCAACAAGTTCAATATCTAGAGCATTAAAGCGACCGGTAAAAAGGTTGAGTTCATTGAGGTACTTTAAACATATTGGGCAATGCTGACCCCGATAGACCGTCACTAATGTCCATTTTGCGGTAGTCGCTTTATTGTGAACATCCACTAAGGCTTGCTCTCTACCATCTTCTGTTTTTACTTTGATATCGGGAAAGGTTTGACCGGCTTTTAGTATTTGATTTTGCATTTTACCTCCGCTCCAATTGGGCAAGTTTATACCTGATCAATTGGTTTTGTTTGCTTGAAGATTCGATTCCCAGCAGGTTAACTCGGTACTGCTGACTGACTTTGCATATTCACTTAGTAAATCGTATATCGCACAGAAGCTTTTTTACAGCTTACACGCTGTAACTACCCTAGCTGGCTATTGATGAACTTAAATGTATTGCAACAACGTCAAGCGAACAACATGCCAGCTAGTTAAGTAACTGATATGAAATGTTTTTTATCTAGTTCAACGCTAAGGAGCCGACGTTAAAAGGCAAAGAAGATGAAAGATATACAGGCGACAAGTAGAAACTTCACAGTAAACATCACTAAGCGTGTAAATGAGAATAAATAACCCGTAAGGTAGTTAATAATGATTTTTTCAGGCTCGGCCACGCTATGGTAATATTATCTATCAGACCTTGAGTACAATCAGCTTCCAAGCGACTCATTTGGTCTGACAAGGCAAGTGAGTTGACATGTGTTGTCAGCTTAGCAAGGCCTGCCATTGTGTGTTTGATGTGTGCCAAGTCCTCATGCTGCATAGCGATATCAGCAGCGTTAATCGCTTCGTCCAGCTCATCCATCAGAGTCGTCAATGCAATCGGCAGCGGCAAGTTTGTTGTTTGTTTTTGCAAAAAAGGCAATAAGGCAAACCAGGCATCTGGATTAGCCGGCAAAGGCAATTGGGCAAAATGCGACCCGGCTCGTTGATGCGTTTTAGGCTCATCAGCATGGGCTTGTTGAAGCTCAACTTTGTGGGCAGCCACTAAAGCTTGTTCTTGCTTGGCCAATTGGGCTTGGCTTAATTGCACCTGCTGCTGTGCGTCTTGCAACGATTTTTCTTTTAGCGCTAATTGAGATTTACTAGCGGTAAGTGCTTGTTCTAATTTTTCTAATTGTTGGCTTAGCTTACTCTGGCTGGAATCTTGTGCATCTAACCTTTGTTTACGGTTATCGTATTCTTGCTGCACCTTGCATAACTCTTTAGTGAGTTCGCCTTGCTTAGATTGTAATTCATTAATACTGTGTTCACTGCCCTGTAAGACTTGTTGCTGCTCAGCCAATTGTTGTTGCAAAGCACGCTCTTGTTGTTCTTGACGTTGTAAACGAGCAGCTAATTCTTGTGCTTCTTGGCGCGCTTTATTCAGTTCTTCTTGCAGTTTCTGCTCGCCTGATACGGTTTGGCTCACTTGCGATTCGGCTTTTTTAAGTGCGTGAAGGTGCTTATCGAGAGTGTCTTTCATGCTCAGATTCTGCTGCTGTGCGTGGTCTAAAGCCTGTTGTAACTGGTGTTTTTGCTGTTCGATTTCTGCTAAAAACTGACGACGCTCTTCTTCGCTGCCTTGCATTAATTCTTGTTGTTTAGCGGCTCGTTTCTCAACATCGGCTAATTCGACACTTAACTGCTCCACTTGATGCTGTTGTTCTAAGCGCTGACGTTTCTCTGCATCCGCTACCCGTTGTTTTTCATCTAATTTTTGTTGCGTTTCTTGCAGGGCTTGCTGCTTAGTGAAAGCCTCATTTTTAAGTGCTTCTTGCTGTGCTAGCCATTGGCTTTCGCTCTGTTCAATTTGCTGTTGTTGTTGCTCCTCGCGCTTTTTAAGTATGAGCAAGTCTTGTTGCAACTGAGCAAAAATAGCTTGATGCTTGGCTTTATCTTTTATTTCTGCTTCAGTTTGTTGTTTGGCTTCGCTGAGTATGTCTTCACTCTCTTGCAATTTTTGCTGCTTTTGCAGTAGTTCATGTTGCAATTGTTTTTGCTGTTGCTGCCATTGTTGACTAGCCTGCAGCATTTTCTGCTGACGCAACTCAGCCTCACGCTCCATTACTACAAGTTCATTTTGTAAGGTAATCAAAATAGTGTGTTGTTGCTCTTTTTCTGCTTTTTCTCGCAAAGAGGCTTGCTGAGTCTCATCAAGCTGCTGTTGTGTCGCTTTTAGCACGGCCTGTTTGGCTGCTAACTCTTGTTGTAACTGTGAGTGTTGTTGCGCCATATTGCCTTGCTGTTGCTGACTCATTTCTTCAAACTTTTCCATCTCATGTTGCAAATGCTCTATGTGACGGGCCTTACTGGACAATTCGGTTTGCGCACTGTGACAGGCAAATTCCAGCTCGCGACGCTCCTGCTCGGCTTGTGCACTGGCTTTACGCTGGTTAATCAACGATTCACGCAACTTTTCTGTTGCGCGCCCCGAACTACTTAACTGCGACTGCAGGGTATTGATTTGACTACTCACATCTGAAATTTGTTTGTCTTTATCAATAATAGAGGCTTTCAGTACGTCGATTTGAGTCGCAAAATCGTGCATTTTTTGCTGCTGCACTTGTTGTTCGTGTTGCAAGGACTGGGTAGTTTGCTCACTTTTGGCTAATTGATTTTGCACGTTTGTATATTTGCGTTCAGAGTACTGCAAGGCATCAGCTATTTGATTGCGCTGCTCTTGTAACCCGCGCACCTTCACTACTGAACTTTCTAATTGCTTGCTCAACGCTTCGTTTTCATCTTGGCTATGGGCAAGCTTTTCACGGCTGCTTTGATACGCTTGCTGCAACTGCTCGATTTGTTGATTACTATCTTGATGAGCTTGCTCTAAATCAGAAATCGTATTTTGTTTTACCGTTAAATCTATTTGCGCTGCTTGCAACTGGGTTTGTGTTTCGGCCAAGTTTTTAGCTTTTTTTGCCAGCAGATCTTGGCTGCTTTCTAATAGTTGCTGCTTTTCAGCCACTTTACGCTCCGCAGCCTGATGCAAATTAATCGCTTCTAAGCGTGCCCGTTCTGCCTCTTTAATGGCGCGGAAATTTTTCCAAATACATAATACTTGTACGCAAACATTTGCCTTTAAAATAGGCACCAGCTCGAGCTGGCAAGGCTGGGTTAGCTGGTTTATTTGGTGCTCCCATAACAGCGACTGCTTTTTCCCACTTTGTCTCACCTTAGTGATGGTTTGCGCTAGGGTTCTTGCCAATTCAATGTTTTGATTAAAGCGTTCATCACAGGGCGAAAGTGCCAGTAGCTGCTGTGGTTCTTGTACCGCAAAAAAGTCAGCGGCGGCTTGATTCGCTTTAATAAAACTCAATTCGTCTAATAAGGCCATGGGCTCGTTACAATCAGAAAAAATACGCTCAAAGCGCTGAGTTTGATACAGCTGCTCTGAGGTATCGCTAATCCAACAAAGGTGCTCGTTGAGCTCTTTATCAAAGACATCAATGGTAATTGCACTGGGCAACGAAGCGCCATTTTTACCGCTTAAATTTGCCTGATATTGATGTAGTCGCCCTTCTTTTTGCAGAATTTTTACCGCAGTTGCTGCAGAGCTTGGTTCGGCAAATAATTGATATAGATTGCTTTTTTTCAAATCTTTAGGGCTTGTACCCAAGCGTTTTACCAGAGTGTCATTCGCCTCTAGTATGTTGTCGTTGCTATCGGTAATTGCAATAGACAAGGGCGCTAAGTTGAGCAAGTCTGTGAACCGTTTGCAGGCTTTGTCGGCAGTTAATTTAGTGTTTCTAAGCTCGGTGACATCTTCAAATATTCCTAACATACCGGCTTTATGGCCTTGTTTATCAGCGTAGTGTTTTAGGCTAAAGCGCAGGTACCGGACGTGATTATCGAGTGTCCTTAGGGTGAATTCTTTACTTTGACCGACTCGAGAAAAAGGGCTATCGCACTGTGCAGTTGGATGCAGTTGGCGGATATCTTCAGGTAAAAAATCCAGCTCGTGAACAAAGCGTGATTTGACTTTATTCTGATGGGTTTTAAACAGACTCTCAAAGGCCGCATTGCACGAGAGTATTTGCCCCGATACATCGAGTAAATACATGCCATTGCGAGTAGAATTAAACACGGCTTGAGATAAATGTAAGCTGACCTCTGCCTGTTTAGTTTGCTCTGCAAGTTCAGATAGGTTTTGTACGATAAGTTCAACAAGAACAGGCTCACCTGTCACAGATCGGCTAATAACCAAAACAAAAACTTGCGTTAGAATTGGCTGTGATGCGCCACTAAACTGGCAACGAAAATCGCTCTGCTCTTGGCTTTTTATTCGCTCAATGGCTTGATTAAATTCATAGCGATCAGTGGATTGAATAAGTGAATTAAACTCGCTCAACTCACCGCTAAGTGCTGCCTGCTCATTTTGTAATAGGGCAGCAAACTCAACATCCCCATGATAGGTTTTTTTAGTTAAATCTAGGCTTACTCGAGCCAACTTTGTTAGAGACAATCGAGCGTCAAATTGTGTAAGTTGCTTAGCTTGTTGGTCAATTTTGAGTTGGTAGTTAGTGATGTCGGTTAGAGAAACGATATAACAAACCGAGGCTGAGAAGTCTGCTGGACGGTTTATAACGATGGCTACATGCCTATTTCGTTCAAACACTTGCACTTTGTCATGCGTAGTTTGGCCGAACAGTTGCGTTAACTTAGCTTGGTTTTGTTGGTTAAAGCAGTCATTAAGATCAGTATGTAGGATGTCGGCGCTACTTTTTCCCAGTAAATAACATGCTGCCTGATTCAGGTAAACAATGCGCTTGTTTTTATCAAGGTGAACCGTGCCTTCATTAAAATTATCCATTAACGCCAAAGTCTGTGTTAGCGTTTGGCGTTGTTGCGCCCAAAGGTTGCGCTGCACTCGAAGTTTAATTTTTAACATCAAAACCAAATATAGCACCACAACAAATAGCCCAGCGCATGTGTATAAAGCGAGTTCAAATTGCCCAGTAGGAAGAGTTTGTAGCGGTTGAACAAGGGCAAAGCTAGCATGACTGAACAACATAAATGCGGCGCACACTAACTGCATACCTCGCTTTTTGATAACCGCCTGTGGCATACCGCTTCCTATTCTGACTTGAACCATCCGCCAGACTACGCCCAACAACCTCAATATGAAGTATTCAATATGGGGAAAAGGTATGAGCTTAAATACACAAGGAAGACAGTAAAGCAAAGAATCGATGGGTCTCAAGACAAAAACAGGCACCGACTAACGCACCTGTTTATTTGGTATGAGGCATAAAAAAGGCTTAGTCTACGCCACTGATTTTTTTAGCCTCTCTAATAATACGTAATTTACCGGTACCATTAATAAGGTGATAAAAGTCGCAAAAATAATACCAAAGCCCAAAGAAACCGCCATCGGAATTAAAAATTGAGCTTGGGTAGCTTTTTCAAATAACAGGGGCATTAGACCAATAAACGTGGTCAAGCTAGTGAGCATAATTGGCCTAAATCTAACGACACCTGCTGACGCAACCGCCTCCATCAGAGGCAATCCTTCACTGCGTTTTTTATTGATAAAATCAACTAACACTAAAGAGTCATTAACCACTACGCCAATGAGAGCCAACATGCCAAGCAAACTCATGATGGTTAAGTCCATGCCCATGATCCAATGTCCCATCACGGCTCCGATCATGCCAAAAGGAATAACACTCATCACAATAATCGGTTGCCAGTAAGATTTAAGCGGAATAGCTAACAAACCATAGATAATAAAAAACACAAACACTAAGGCCCAAGCTAATGATCCAAAAGACTCCGCTTGCTCTTTTGCTTCGCCCTCCATGGTATAGCGCACCCCAGGATATTGGTTCATTAGTTCATCGAGGTAAGCTTTTAAGTCAGCTTGCAAGACCGTCATATTAGTCTTACTTTTTTCGATATCCGCACTCACGTTTAGGGTCCTAAAACGGTCGACACGTAAGATACTGGAAGGACTCTGGCCAGGAATAAGTTTGGCAACATGTGACAGCGGCACACTGCTACCTGTGGGTGTAGTAATTAAAATATCTTGTAAGTCTGATAAAGAGCGGCGCTCTTCGATGGGCAGACGCACCATCACACGAACGTCATCTCGGCCACGTTGGATGCGTTGTACCTGAGCACCAAAAAACGAGTTACGAATTTGCGTTGATACTTGTACTCGGTTCAACCCCAAGGCAAGGCCTTGTTCGCTTAATTCAATTTGCAGCTCTTGTTTACCGTCAGACATGCTATCAGCAATATCAAATACTGTAGGATAAGTGGCCAATCGCACTTTTATTAACTGAGCCACTTCTTGTAGCGTATCGAGGCTGTTAGCACTTAATTGAATATCAATAGGATCAGAGCTACGGCCTATTTCAGCGCGATAGGTTAGGCTTTCTGCTCCTGGAATATCCCCTATCATATCGCGCCACTGTGCAACTAATTGCTGGGACGTAACAGCAGATTCACGCTTTTCAGCAGGGGTAATTTCAAAACGCACCTGGCCAGAATTAGACGCGCCACCTCTACCGCCAGTGGTCGCTAGTATATTTAAAATCACGCTTTCGTTAGTATCTGCATCGCGGTATTTGTCTTGCAAAATACGAGCTTTGTCAGCCATAGCAATCACGTGATTATTGGTGACATCAAAGGGAGTACCGGTGGGAAGCGTTAAACTCACTCGTACTGTTTCACTGGGTATGCGTGGAAAAAATACAAATTTGGTCCAGCCGCTCATGATAAGGGCTAAAATGATGACAAAGGTGCCAACAAATAAACTTAAGGTGGTGAGTTTATTATTCAGTACTCGCTTTAATACCGGCTTATAGTACTTGAGGATCGCCCGTTCAAAACCATCAGCAAAGCGTTGTTGCAGTTGCTCTATCTTTGAGGGCTGACCTTTTTGATCGCGCAATTTGAGGTACTTTAAGTGTGCGGGTAACACAAACTTTGATTCAATCAGTGAAAATAGCAGCACAGGAATAACCACCACTGGAAGCTGAGCAAACAAGGCACCGCGCGCCCCTTCAATAAAAGCAAGGGGTAAAAACGCAGCTACCGTGGTCAATACACCAAACGTCACCGGCGTAGCAACTTCAAGAGTGCCCTTAATTGCGGCTTCTTCACCTGATTTAGCCGTTTTTAAGTGGGTATACACATTTTCGCCCGTGACAATGGCATCATCAACCACTATCCCAAGCACTAAAATAAAGCCGAACAAACTCATAACATTAAGGGTGACACCAAATAATGGCATAGCCAAAAACGCGCCCATGAATGACACTGGAATGCCGATAAAGACCCAAAACGCGATAGCGGGACGTAAAAACAAGGTTAATAACGCCAGTACCAATACGCCGCCTTGCAGAGCATTGGTGGTTAAGGTAGCCAGGCGACTTTTTACTAACTCGGAGTCATCATCCCAATAACTCAACTCAAAGCCTTGGGGCAGATTTTCTTGCTGCTGTTCAATGAACATTTTTACTTCATCGGCCACCGTAATAGCGCTTTGGGGACCGATGCGATAAATATCCAAAAACGCTGCTTGTTTACCATTAAAACGAGTGCGCACGGGTGTTTCTTCAAAATCATCACTGATTTGAGCAATATCACCTAAGCGAATAATAGTGCCGTCGGTCTGATTTTTTATCACGATGTTGGCAAATTCATTTTTACGATAGGCTTGGCCCTTACTGCGGATCAACACATCTCCGCCGTCGGTTTTTAAATTGCCCGCTGAAACATCACTACTAAAACTGGCAATGGCACTTGATACTCCCGCTAAGGTAAGATTGTATTGGCGCAATGTGTCTTGGCTAATTTGAATGGCAATCTCGTAATCACGCACACCGCTTAGCTCCACTTGGGTGACATTCGGTAAAGAAAGCAGTTGATCACGCACATGCTCAGCAAATTCACGGGTTTCTTTTTCACCGTAATCACTGGCTACCGTTACCGCCATCACTTCACGTTTACGCTGAGCTAAGGCCACCACCGGCTTTTCTGCGTCCACAGGAAAGGTATTTATGGCATCAACACGGCTTTTAATATCAGCGAGTTGCTCACGGGGATCATAGCCATTTTCTAATTCGATAACGACCGACGCAGAGCCCTCTGACGAACTGCTGGTAATATGCTTAATACCTTCTAAATCTTGTACCGCCTCTTCGATTCGAATCGCTACGCCTTTTTCAACATCTTCGGGGGTTGAACCGCGTAACGACACCGACACACTAATGGTGTCTGCTTCAAAAGAAGGAAAAACTTCAAGTGGGATCTTAGTGGATAAGGAAAACAAGCCGGCCAATACAATACTGATTAATAATAGGTTGGCCGCAACATGATTTTTAGCGAACCAAGCTATCATGCAGTGTCTCCTTTATTGTCAGCAGTAAGTGCTTTATTTTCTCTCGTAGGTTTATCTTTCGTTTCACCTTTGATGCTCACCGCAGTTCCTGAGCTCACTTGTCCTAGCGGCGTTAACACCAGTTGCTGCCCAGCTTCTAAGCCTTTAGCAATAATACTTTGATGGCTATTTTGCCAACGGATCTCGATGTCTTTACGTTTTAGAACGCCGTCCTCAACAATGTAAACGTAACTTCCTTGATATATCGTTGAATTAGGGATAACGAGGACGTCTTGTAAGTTGCGCCCTGCTATTTTAGCGTTGACATATTGGCCTATTTTAATGGGATATCTGTTGGTTGCGGTTGCTTTATAGGGGTCGTTAATTTGTGCAACCACATATAATTGCTGGGCATTGGCATCGATAGCACCTTCGGTACGCACTAAGCTGCCGACCCAAGCTTGTTGCCCCACAAGATCAGACTGAAATTCAACCATTGCGCCGCTCGAAGCCGATCCTGCATCACGAAACTGCTCAGGTAGTTCAAGCAGTTCCAAATCTTTGTTTCTAACAGGTAAACGAATTTCTACCTTATCGGTGGCGAAAATCTCAGCCAGTTCGCTGTTATTTGCCACAACTTGGCCAATATCCACATTTTTAGTTAATACTCTGCCGGCGTAAGGCGCTTTTACTTGCGTGCGTTCTAAATTAAGTTGCGCTTTATCGAGGGCTGCTTGGGCAGAAAGCACACTGGCTTTTGCCGCTTCAAGCTGCGGTTTACGCAACACTAAACTGCTGGCCTCTTGGCCATTGCCCAATCGTTGCCAATCCGTTATCGCTTGCTTGGCTCTAGCCTGCTCTTCCAACAAACTTTGCTCAGCTAATAATATATTGGCTTGCGCGGTTTTGACATCGGCGAGATGATCACGGTCATCAATTTGCACAAGCACGTCATCTTTACTAAAGAATCCCCCTTCGCGAAATTGAGCTGATATTTGAGTAATTTGCCCCGAAACCTGGGCCACTAAGTTGCTTTGAGTGCGCGGTTTAACAATACCGTAACTGTCTACTTGCACCTGATATGATTGAGCTTGCAGTGTGTGAGTTTCTACCACTATTTTGGCTGTCTTGGGCGTAAAGCCACGCTGAGCCTCGGGGGGATTACCCATAATAAATTGAAACAACACCACCGTCGCAACAAGGATTAGCGCGGGGATGACTCGTTTAGTTATTTTAGAACTCATGCTTAGTTTTCACTTTTGGAAAGTTGGGTTGTTGAAAAATTACCGCCTAATGCAATATGCAAACTGACTCGATTGGCGATAAGTTGATTTTTTAAATCAATCAGCGAACTTTGCGCATCATAAGATCGTCCTTGGGCATCAAGCACCGTGGTATAACTGACAAGGCCGCTTTGATACTGTTCAAAAGACAACTGTTCCGCTATCACTGCATTGTCGCGCGCGGCTAAGGTAGCTTGATATTGTTGTAATAATGACTCTTCTTGGTTTATGCCACTTTCGACACTGTTAAATGCAGAGTACAACGCATCAAGATACGCTTGCTCACTTTGCTTTAGGCTTAACAAGGCAATTTTTTCGTTTGCCTTGAGA
Organism: Paraglaciecola sp.; assembly: GCF_030730205.1. Taxonomy (GTDB): domain Bacteria; phylum Pseudomonadota; class Gammaproteobacteria; order Enterobacterales; family Alteromonadaceae; genus Paraglaciecola. The sequence goes on along the minus strand of NZ_JANQVQ010000052.1, from coordinate 8,987 downwards.
CTTCCCCCTTGAAACAAGGGAGCACTGATTCGGCCTATTAACGACCAGGCTAAACTGGCGGGGCTTAGCACGTCACTTAAGGTCTCACCGCCGTCACTCAGTGAAGCGCCAATGGCTAAGCTTGGAAAACGTTGTTTATGAGCAAAGGCTAATGCCGCATCTTTAGCTAATAATTGATACCAACTTGCCACTAATTCTGGCTTGCGAGTAATAAGTTCGCTTGGAATACCTTTGCCAAGGCTGGCCGAGATAAACGGAATATCAGATTCGATATTCAATTGTGCATCTGGATACTCACCTACCAAGCGTTGTAAGGCTCTGTTGCTGTCTCGCTCATTGGCTTGTTGTTGCGACAAACGAGAGCGTTCACTGTTTAAATCGTTACGGGCGAGATAAACATCTAAGGCAGCATTTAAACCTTGTTGGTATCCTTGCTCGATAATGTCGAGGTTTTGTTCAGAGTTACGCACCCTTGCTTGATATAAAGCACTTAATTGTTTGTCACTTAAGTGCTTAAACCAAGCAACAATTACGTCAGCAACTATTTGTTGTTTCGCTTGTTCAAACGTGGCTTTTTGCGCCAAGTAGCTTAAATTTGCTTGGCGCTGTGAATCTGATAACTTGCCCCAAATGTCAATTTCATAAGCAAGATCCAAGCTTATTGAACTAGTGGTAGCATAAGAAGTGGGCTCGACGCTTTTACCGCGTCCCTGACTGAGTGATAAATCCAAGGAAGGCCAGATATAGGCGCCACTGAGCTTAACTTGTTGTTCTTCAATTTGGCTCTGGTAGGCAAGCTGCTTTAAAGTCAGGTTTTTGTTGAGGGCTTTTTCAACCAATGCTGATAAACCTGCTTGATTAAACTCACTGAGCCAATCATCTTGCACAGCTAAATAGGGACTCTGCTGCTGCCAGTTGTCAGGCAGTGTAGGCTGTCGCAACGTATTATCGACAGCCGATAAATGAGAACAAGCACTGAGCAACAAAACTGCGCAGACAAGTCCTGAAAAATTAATATGCTTCATTATTTACACAAGTCAGTTTGAGTTTAAAAAACGGTTTGCATTCAAGCACTTTAATTACAGAGTAAGCAATGAACTTTACCAAAGTTTACAATTTACCAGCTTGAACAAGGTGCGATCATGACTCACTGCTTAAACGAAAGGTTAACTCGCACGTGGACGCGAGATAAAACTGACTTTTTTGAGGCTTAGGGTATTTACTTAAGAATGTTCTAGAAACAAAAAACTCATCGCGAGGATGAGTTTTTAAGCGGTAAACCTATCGTTTTGGAAACATGCCGCCTGGTCCACCGGGGGGCATCATACCTTTGAGGTTTCGCATCATTTTACCCATGCCGCCGCCCGTCATTTTTTTCATCATTTTTTGCATTTGCGTGAATTGTTTAAGCAGGCGATTAATATCCTGAATTTGCGTACCAGAACCCGCAGCAATACGGCGTTTTCTGGAGCCATTGATCAAATCAGGCTTAGTACGCTCATCTGGCGTCATGGAATTAATAATGGCTTCCATTTGATTAAAGGATTTATCGTTGGCTTTTTCTTTAATTTGCGCTGTCATGTTGCCCATACCAGGCATCTTGTCCATCATCGACATCATGCCGCCCATATTGCGCATTTGCTCTAGCTGCTCTTTAAAGTCTTGTAAATCAAAGCCCTTACCCTTTTGGACTTTTTGCGCCAACTTTTGCGCTTTGGCTTTGTCTACTTTACGTTCAACTTCTTCAATTAAACTCAGTACATCGCCCATACCCAATATACGCGAGGCGATCCGTTCTGGGTGGAAGGCTTCAAGGGCGTCGAGTTTTTCACCCATACCAATGAACTTAATGGGCTTACCAGTAATATGGCGTACAGAAAGGGCAGCACCGCCTCGAGCATCACCATCGGCTTTTGTTAAAATCACCCCCGTTAATGGTAGTGCTTCGTTGAATGCTTTTGCCGTATTCGCGGCATCTTGCCCCGTCATTGCGTCAACCACAAACAAGGTTTCAATTGGGTTAATGGCTTTATGTAGGGCTTGAATTTCAGCCATCATCTCGCCATCAACATGCAAACGACCGGCGGTATCCACTAATAACACATCGTAAAATTGTTTACGTGCATGGTTAATTGCCGCCAAAGCAATATCAACTGGCTTTTGACTAATATCAGAAGGGAAAAAACCAACTTCTAAATCATTCGCTAAGGTTTCAAGTTGTTTAATTGCCGCCGGACGATACACATCAGCACTAACAACCAAGACTTTTTTCTTTTCACGTTGTTTTAAAAATGATGCCAGTTTACCCACACTGGTGGTTTTACCTGCACCTTGCAAACCGGCCATAAGAATGACCGCGGGAGGTTGCGCGGCTAAATTCAGTTTTTCATTCGCTTGACCCATAACGGCTTCAAGTTCTGACTGAACTATTTTGATGAAAACCTGACCGGGGTTAAGACTCTTGCTGACTTCTGTACCAACCGCCCGCTCTTTTACTTGCGAAATAAAATCACGCACTACCGGTAAGGCGACATCCGCTTCAAGCAATGCCATGCGCACTTCACGCAAAGTATCTTTGATGTTGTCTTCCGTCAAACGGCCTTTGCCGCTGATGTTTTTAAGGGTACTACCCAATCGTTCGGTCAAATTTTCAAACATGAATCTACGCTTACCTACTAATGTCTAATTGCCCCAAGTATATCGAAATAGCGGCAAGATAAGAATAATCAATCCAACTTTCTGTTTAAACTTTAGCGCTATATTGGGCGTTGAGCGATGAAAGCAGTGTCAACCGCCAATAATTAATGGTAATTTATGGCTTTATTTCATAGTAAATTAAGAAATAACCAACGGAGTGTTAGGTGTTGATTGCTAAAAGGTTTTCACAATGTTTTTAGAGCTAATTTGTTTTTTACTCTATGGCTCATCAGCAGGCATTATTGTCTCAGGTTTATTTAATGCTCAAGGCCCTAAAAAACCTCTCGCACTCGGCTTAGCCACCCTGGCATTGTTTGTTCATATCGTTATTTTATGGGACACCGTATTTATTTTACCTGGGCAAAATATGAGCATCATGAATGTTGCTTCTTTTGTTGCATGGTTAATAACCGCAACCATGATTGTTGCATCATTTAGCTTACCCAATACGATTTTATTGCCTGTGGTATTTGGTTTTACTGCAATTGTTGTGATGCTTGCACCGCTCCTGACAGATATGCACGTGATGCATTACAATATTCAACCCGCTGTGCTTATCCATGTAGGCTTAGCGTTGATGGCCTATGCATGCTTGAGTATTGCGTTTTTGTACGCCATGCAATTGGCTTATATCAATATTCGTTTAAAAGAAAAAAAGGCCTCTCTGCTGCATTCTTCCCTTCCTCCATTGATGGCCGTTGAAACGATTCTCTTTAAATTGCTGTTAGTCGGTACCGTGTTATTAACCTTATCTTTGATCAGCGGCTTTATGTTTTTAGAAAACATGTTTGCGAAAGAGCAAGCTCACAAGACCGTGCTGTCGATACTGGCCTGGCTAATTTACAGTGTAATTTTATTCGGTCATGCTAAGTTTGGCTGGCGCGGCAAATGGGTTATTAGTGCAACAATTGTAGGCTCAATTTTATTAACATTAGCCTATTTTGGCAGCCGTTTTGTGCGTGAAGTCATCATCAACACATAAAAGTCACTTGAATCGAGCTTCATTAGCCCTTACATTCACCTCTCTGCAATTGCTTAGGAAGATTTTCGTTGGACGACATATCCACCAGTAGTTTATTTATTCTACTGGGTATTTTGATTTTACTCTCCGCCTATTTCTCGGGTTCTGAAACTGGCATGATGTCGATTAACCGATATCGACTTAAACATCTTGAAAATGAGGGCAATAAAGCCGCCCTTAGAGTCAGAAAATTAATTGATCGCCCTGATAGACTTATTGGCCTTATATTGATTGGCAATAATCTGGTGAACATAGCCGCATCGATTATTGCGGGTATTATTGGCGGCCGCTTACTCGGAGATGACGTACTGGGTTTAGTTTTAACTACGGTTATCTTGACTTTCGTGGTCCTTATTTTTGCTGAAGTAACACCAAAAACCGTTGCCGCTTTGTACCCAGAAAAGGTTGCTTTTCCGAGTTCGTTTATTCTTTCACCCTTGTTACTTTTATTTTATCCCTTCGTTTTTTTAGTCAATGGTATTACCAACGGCATTTTGGCGCTGTTTCGCATCAATCCTAGCGATGGCAGTGGCGACAGTCTAAGCCGAGAAGAATTACGGACGGTGGTATTCGAAGCTGGGGCGATGATCCCTAAAAAGCACCAAGACATGTTAGTGGGTATACTTGATTTAGAAAAAGTGACCGCTGAAGACATTATGGTGCCACGCAGTGATATCGTCGCTATCGACATCAACGATGATTGGAAAGACATTCAAAAACAATTGGTTAACGCCCAGCACACGCGCGTATTGTTGTACCGCGATAGCATTGACGATGCAGTGGGCTTTGTCCATGTAAGAGATGCCCTGCGCCTGCTGTCTAAAGATCAATTTACTAAAGCCAGTTTGTTACGCGCAGTGCGTGAAATTTATTTCACACCGGAGTCCACTCCACTACACACCTTGATGTATAAGTTTCAAGCAGCCAAAGAGCGCATCGGTTTAGTGGTTGATGAGTATGGCGATATTCAAGGTTTAGTGACCCTGGAAGATATTCTTGAAGAAATCATTGGTGATTTTACCACCAGTTTCTTGCCTGATCACAGTAAAGAAGCCAACCTGCAACAAGACGGCAGTGTATTAATTGACGGCAGTGTTAACGTAAGAGAGCTAAATAAAGAACTAGATTGGCAGTTTCCAACAGAAGGACCCAAAACCCTTAATGGCTTAATATTGGAGTACTTGGAAGACATTCCACAAGCCAATATTAGTTTGCGTTTAGCAGGTTACCCCATTGAAATCGTTGAGATGAAAGACAATATGGTGAAAACCGTAAGAGTGATGCCGAAGCTCTACCGCGCAGAACAGGGCCGTGATGCAAGCAGCTTGTCTGGCTAGACGACTTTTAACTACACTTAACTCACGTTGATGCGCCCTATTAAGTGCTTTTAGCGTGAGTCCATCCGATTAAAAGAATCACTTCTTCCAATACTAAACACCCTATTGTTTGTTTTGTCGATTTTGAATAATTTTAGATTTTAAAAGTTCAACTTTACTGTTTAGTGAACTCAACTTAGCAAAAATCTCCCGAAGCTCATCATCTTGAGTCAGTTGTGATTCAGCAACGTGCTGTTCAAGCACTTGTTGCAAATGGGCAGGTAAGCTTTTTGTATTCATAAAAAGGTTATCGGTACTAACCACAAAATTCTGAAGCTTAGTTGTTACCTAAATCACTCATTGAAGGATGATAAAATTCTGTTAATTCACCCAGCCCCGTTTCCACATCATAATCGATGATTGCCATACTAGATGTATCGAACAAGGCGCCTTGGTAGGTCAACAATATTTCGTCTAATAAATAACTAACTAAAGGCATATGACTTATCAGGATCATGCTAGTAGCGTTGGGGTGTTGTTGCAGGAAATGGTCGACCATTCTATGGCTATTACGAGGTTTAGCGTCAGGAACGAGTTCTACAACATCTACCTTACTCGATATACTTAATTGTGAAAGAACGCCGTCATACGTCTGTTGCGCCCGCACAAAAGGACTCACCAACGCCACATCTATTTTATTCTCGGCGAGAACATGACTGACCAACCAACTTCCTGCTTTGTGTGTTTGGCTGATGCCATAAGCGGTCAAATTACGGGCTTGGTCTGAAATATTACTCGATTCAGCTTCACCATGACGCATGACAATTAATTTCATAAGTTTCGTTATTGGTCTTTTTAACTCGATAATATAACAAATATACTATTTAAAAATCTTTCGCGTGATAAATTTAGTTTATGCTTAATTAAATTTTTTGAAACTGGACAGTCAATTTTGCTTAAATGTGAGAATGATACTCGGCTTTATGACCATTTTACTTTAGCAAATGGTTTGCAAGTACTTGTAGTCGAAGACACTAAAATATCTAAAACTGCTTGTTCAGCCACATTCCAAACCGGACATTTTGACGATGACGATGACTGTCATGGTTTAAGCCACTTATTAGAACATATGCTGTTCTTGGGTAACGCGAGCACAGATGTGGCTAACGCTTTTGGTGATTTTGTGTCTGCTCATGGCGGAACCCTAAATGCATCGACAGGCACGGAAACAAGCAGTTATTTTTTTGATATTTTCAGCGATGTATTTGACGACGCCTTAGCACAATTTTCAGCAATGCTATTTTCCCCTTTACTGCAAACCACTTATATTGAAAAAGAAATTCAGGCCATTGATGCCGAATTTAAATTAAAACAAAAAGATGATTTACGTCGTTTGTATCAAGTTCATAAAGAAACCTGCAACCCCAACCATCCCTTTAGTAAGTTTTCAGTCGGCAATCGACAAACCTTCGAAAAATTCTCAGCCCTTGAGTTACAGAAAAAATTGCGGCGCTTACACCAGCGTTATTACCAAAGCGCTAATCTTTGCCTAAGTGTTATTTCATCACTTCCTATCAGTGAGACCAAATTGATTGTTGAAAAGCACTTCAGTCATTGGAAGCACGGTAAAAAGATTAAGCGAGATGCTTACCCTGCCCTTTATTTAAAACATCAACTGGGCGTATTGATTCAGATCACCCCATTACAAAAAGCCCAACGATTAATCATTACGTTCGCCTTACCCGCCCAAAACCAGCACTATCGCGCAAAACCCCTTGCCATTATCAGCCATATTTTGGGTGACGAAGGGTATGGTGGCTTGCTGGATTATTACAAAGGTAAAAATTGGGCCACGAGTCTCAGTGCTGGCGGTGGTATCGAAGGCAGTAATTTTAAAGATTTTAATATTAATCTGCAGCTGACTGATAAAGGCCTAAACAGCATCGAAGGCATCCTCAGTGCCCTGTTTAGCTACCTTGAGTTAATTAAAAAGCAGGGTGTAGAGTCATGGCGCCTAGTAGAAATGGCAAGACTCAATACACTGGCGTGGCGCTATGGTGAAAACCCAAAACCCATCGATGAAGTACTAAAACTTTCTCACAATATGGTGGATTATCCACCAGAGCATGTGGTGGCCGGTGACTATCTTTTTGATAAGGCCAGCCCTGCAATGACATACTCGATGTTAGATTTCTTCAGCGCAAACAATATGCGCCTGAAGCTTATCTACCAAAGTCAAAAAACTGACACCGTGGCGCGCTGGTATGACACACCTTACAAAATAAGCCAGTTACCGCCTGCCATAGTAGAAAGTACAAAAAGTGTAAAGCCTATCGATTCTTTAACCTTGCCTAAAGCCAATCGATACTTAAGTGATATCAATCAATTGGCTATTAAAGAGGATGAATACACCTTACCCACACTCATTCATCATCAGCCTGGTCTCGATTTATGGTTTGGCCAAGACCAACAGTTTCAGCAGCCAAAAGGTGATTGTTTTCTGACTTTCGACTGCCCAGCCATAACACAGGGTATCGAAATTGCGACCTATAAACGCCTCTGGGTTGCTTTGATTAATGAGAAGTTAACGCAAAAATATTATCAAGCCAATTTAGCCGGATTGCATTTTCACCTCTACCCTCATCAAGGCGGTTTTTCATTACAGACAAATGGTTTTAGCGCCAAGCAATTACACTTTTGTACTGATTTACTTACCCAAATAGTGGTCAACGAAGACTTCAAAAGCAGCTTCGAACAAGTAAAAAACGGCCAAGTTCAATTACTTAACAATAGTTTATTAAATAAACCCATTAACCGTTTATTTACCCGCTTGTCAGTCCTTTTACAGCAATACAATTATGCCCCCATCGATATGGCAGAAATCATGGGAAAAGCTCAACTTAAACATGTCATTGAGACTAAAAACAGTTTGCTCGGACAATTTAATTTGGAAGGTATGATGTATGGTAACTGGTCAATTGAAAAAGCCAACGAAGCAGTCGACAAGGTTCGAGCCTTTCGCCAGTTATATGCTCATAGCACCCCACTATCTAAAGGCTTAGTCGATTTAACTCAAAAGCCAGTGCAGGTTCACTTTGTTGACTGTCAACATAACGACGATGCGGTTGTTATGTACTTTCAAGCGCCCAGTGCATGCACCGAAGATATCGCCTTAACCATGTTGTTTGAGCAAATGATTGCAACGCCATTTTTTAATCAAATGCGCACTGAACGCCAAGTGGGCTATTTAGTAGGGAGCGGCTACCTACCTTACAATCAGCATCCTGGTATTGCGCTATACATACAATCGCCTAATTTTTCAGCAAACCAAATCATTATTGCAATGCAACAATTTCTTAGCGAATTTTTACAAAGCCTCAATGACTATCAAGAAATCTGGACAGCCTTAAAAGCGGGGCTAATAAGGCAACTAAGTCAAACTGATAGCCATCTAAGCATGAAGAGTCAACGCCTATGGATGTGCATTGGAAACAAGGACTTCACCTTTTCTCAGAACAGCAAAATGATAGCTGTTATTGAACAACTTACATTTTCACAAATGTTTGAATTTAGCCAGCGTTTAATGTGGCAGAAAAAATGTGGGGAATTAATCCTCATCAGCAGTAAACACAAGGTCAAAACCGCTAATGACTGGCAAGAAATTACCTCTATTTCAGAATTTAAACATCAAGCACACTACCTGAGTTAAATCCAAAACACCCAAAAAGTAATCAATATTATTTTTTTTATTTATGCATCGCCATTTTTGCAAGATAAAGGCTTGTAGCTCGTCACTATTTTGGGCATATTTAAACACTTGGCGATACGGATATGGTCAGAAAATTCTAATAACAACATGGTAGGGACACTACCTATGGGTGAAAAGTGCGTATCCGTTATCTAAAAAAGTTACATTGCCTCATTTGGCTTCTCTTCATGAGCCTCTTTTTCGC
>NZ_JANQVQ010000051.1 GCF_030730205.1 Paraglaciecola sp. | reverse complement strand
AAATAATAGTGAGTTAGAAGGAGTAGGTAAAACCGAGTGTGAGGCGTTTGTCTGTGGCATCTCTGAGTTCATTTTCTGAGTTTCGATCCAACCAGCGAAAGGACAAGTCAACATCCGCATTGCGACTTAAACTGTGTTTACCTGACAAGGTTATTGAGTGAGTATCTTCGCCTTGTTCTGTGTCAGTGGTTTCTCTATTAATTAACTGGGTATTTAGAGATATATTGGTTTTTCTGCTTAAATCATAATTAAAAACGACACCGGCAGTTTTATACTTTTGTAGCCTGTTAGTCTCTAAATATTCAGTTTGTTGATAACCAAGATTAAAGGATATTTTAATTTTACGTTTATCGTAAGCTAGTTCGTATCTGGCAGACTTTGATAAAATAACTTCATCAGTTATGTCGCTAATAGTCTCATTGTAGGTTATGAACTGTTCACCAGGTTGTAACTCATAATTCAACTCTTGTGGTTGAAAGCAGGTTGAAAAGTCGCTAGCACCTAATTCACAAACGAAAAGCCCTAATGAATTTGTAGACTGGCTTAAACGGGCAAAGGTTGTAATATCTTCGCTGTAACGCAGACTACTTTTTAGATATTTCATTTTATAGTCAAATTGCAGCGCATAAGCATCGCCGTAAAAACGTTTGCCATAATTAGCACTTAAAGATGTACGCTGACTAAAGGCCCAATCCATATCGAACCCTACAAAGTTATTGGTATTATCACCTTCTTCGAGGGTATTGTAAGTTAGTTGAAAAAAACGATCGTCACGTGCATACCAGCCCAAACCTGCACCATAACTGGTCGTGTCTAAACTGGGGCGTGAGACTGAACTGTTTTCATCAAAATTGTATTGCTCATCTCGACCAGTTAATACAAATCTTAACTTATCAAAAATCTTGAATTTAACATTACCATTCAATGATGTTGATTCGAATTCACTTAGGTTAGTTCTGTCGCTTTTGTTGTAATTAGCACTGAAATCAAAGGTTACTATTTGCAATCTTCTACCGCTATATAAGCGGGATGACGCCAGAATATTACTGCTATCGAGTCCATTGTTACTGTCTAATGATTGCTCAGAGCTCGTTTCAGAATAACCAGTCGTCAGATTCAAGCCAAAATATTTTGGGTTGGGTAAAGTAAACATTAAATTCGATGAATAATTTTTGACTTTGCTCAGATCTCCAGATGCCAAAAGCTTGTCGCTAAATAGATCTTGTCCTTGATTTAAAGCACGATAAGATTGATTTCCAACAACACTAAATAATAGCGTTTTATCGATTATATTGACCATCGAATTTATGCTAGCGTCGGTGAAATTTTTATCTCCCCCCTCGTCATTTTGCCGAACTAAGGTTTGTTCGAGACTTAAAGATACATCAACCTTTTTACTATCATAAACACTCACTAATTTGGGCTGAAAAGCAATAGCTACATTATTGTCTTTGCTTTCTTCGCCTAGTTGAGTTTGTGTCAAGTAACCCGTAGTACTGATTGAAGGCAAGACTGTCAATTCTCCTGAAAAAGCAGAACAAGGAAAAATGATTAAACTGGCGATAGAAATTTTATTCATTGAAATGCTGGCACATCGCTTGATATAAACCACTAATTATTACCGGCATAGTAGTAACCATAACCAGTGCCATCTTTGTTCGAACTTTGAGATTTATTCACAACAAAGCCGATAGCCATATCGGGGCTTAAATGAGCAACAGCCTTTTGCACATCGATCAATTTTGACTTGTTTTCTTCAGTAACAACAATGGCTTGCCCTGCCAAATTAGCTAAAATAGCCGTTTCATTTATTCCTAAAAGAGGAGGGGTATCAACAATAACCACTCGATCAGGGTACCGATTGGCAAATTCTTCTACCGCTTGAGACATCTTTTCACTTGCCAATAATTCAGTGGATAAATGATGGGATTTACCTGCGGGTATTATTCTTAAGTTAGGTACATTGGTGTTGCACATTACCTCTGATATATCCGTTTTTTCACCCAATAGATATTCCATTAAACCTTCTTGGTTTTTTAGTTCCAAGGTACGCATTACGTTTGGTTTTAGAACGTCAGCATCAACTAAAAGTACTGTTTTATCTTTTTCTAATGCAATGCTTAACGCTAGATTAACAGCGGTAAAGGTTTTACCTTCACTTGGTCTAGAGCTGGTAACCATAATAATATTACTATTATTCAAGGATTTAGATAATGGACCAAAAGCATTATTTAATACTTTACGTTTGATCGCTCGATATTCTTCGTTGATCAATTTACGGCTACTGGTACTACTATTTGCTACAAAGCCCTTTGCTTCTAATTTCTCTAAATCAATTTGGATAAATGAAGGGCTATTGATTTCGTTTGGTTCATCCAACGATGCTGTTTGCTTAAGCTCTGCTTGTTGTTCCAATGAACTGATTTCATCTGCCTCTGTCTTTTGAAGTTCATCTTTCTTTGAATCTGCTTGCTTTCTTAAAAGAGCTTTTTCAATTGAGTTCATGCGATGAACCTCGTATATAAGTTAATAGACATAATATCCGCACCAACCAAGGCAACATAAAAAGAGAAAATTAAGCCCGATGATATAATGAATACAATCAATCGATTTCGGTTCGTTTTTTCGATTTGGACTAAATTTAAGTGACTAACACTTCCTAACACTGGATAGGAAGTCAAAGACGTTAGCTGACTGCCCCTGATTAATATAGGGTTTATTTGACTAATCAGAAATGCAATACCTAAACCTGAGCCAAAGCCAAGTAGCAATACCAAGGTGTAACCAATTAGCCTGTTAGGACCACTCGGTTTAGTTGGAGCTAGTGGAGGAGTTAACACTCTAAATTTCACATCATCTGATGAGATATCAGCTTTTTGCGCCAACTCTGCAGACTCTTTTCGAGAGAGCAATTCTTCGTACTTACTTTTAGTCGTACCATAGTTGCGGTTCAGCGCTGTCGATTCAGCTTCTATTTGCGGTACAAGATCTATTTTTTGCTTTAACACTTCAATTTTTGATTCATAATCTGCTTGCCTAACTTTCAAAGAGGCTATTAAGCTTTGTAATCTATTTGCTTCTAGGCGAAGCTCACTAGAGATAGAACCTACCAAATCAGTACTTTCATCATCGCCACGGTTTGCATAGTACTCTTCTAATTCTTTGGTTCTTTGATCTTTTAAATTGTTAAGAAGGTCGGTAGTTTCTATGACATCAGGATGCAGCTCCGTGTATCTGAGCATTAATTCGTCAAGCTTTCCTTCTAATGCTTCGATTCGAGAATCAAAGCGAGTGGTTAATGTCACGTTAGAGTTAGATTCTCTCACTGCAAAACTATCAGATTGAGGTTTATTACCCTTAATTTGATCTGTCAGCGTTTTCATTTGCTGTTCGGTTTCTCGAATAGTGAGCTTTGTTTGTTCTAAATTCGTTTCTAACATATTGAAATTCTGATAAAAGGAGCCTTGATTTGGCAGTATGTCAGCATACTTCCTTTTGAAATCAGCTAATCGTTGATCTGCTTCATTTAGCCTTGTTTCATATTCACTTATTTGCTCGTCTATAAACTGACTAGCTGACTCAGAGTCTTGGCGTGAATTACCTCTAGTACCTTCAACAAATAAATCGAGGGTTTTCTGGACCACTGTTTTGGCCATTTGAGGATTCTTATGTGCGTAAGAAATAGTGAATAAGTTATCACGTCCCGCCGACCTTAAATTAATTTCACTACTTAATGACTTGATTAAATTTTCATATTCAGCGGCATTTTTGGTACTAATATCCAGATCAGAGTCCCTCGCGATTGCCTCTAGATTTTCTCGACTGAGTAAGGTTTTAACCATCATCTGAACTTCCTGCTCAGGGTTTGTTTGAATCGCTAAACCTTTTAATAGCGGCTGCAACACTGAACGAGTGTCAACAAACACTCTTGCTTCGGAGCTGTATACGTCTGGTAATGAAGCAACATAAAAAAAGCCTAAAGGACAAATCAACCACGTTGATATGATCACGTATCTTTTTTTGACCCACACACCCTTTATATAATCGACTAATTGATCTATCGATTTCTGTAAATCCTGCATTTAATTTCTCGTTTTCTTTTAGAACCAAGCTTCAGGTATGATTAGTATATCACCTGGAAGAATATCAATATTCTGGCCTATATCGCCCTCACTAATTAAGTCATCGATTTTAACGGTAAATGTTTTCTGGACACCATTTACTGTTCTGACTAATTTAGCTCCATTTCCGGCTGCGAATTCTGTAAGACCTCCAACTGCAATCATCAGATCAAGCAGGGTCATTTTTTCTACGTAATTGATCGCTTGTGGGTTAGTTGCCTCACCAATGACTCTAACTTGCTCGCTAAGTGGGCCATTAAAATTATTGACACTGACCGTCACTCTAGGATTGTTAATGTATTTAGAGAGTTTTTCTTCTATTTCACGTGCAAGCATGGTTGGCGTTTTGCCTGAAACTTGAACATCTTCCACCAAAGATGTGGTCACCTTGCCATCGGGTCTTACAATAAATGAACCTGATATATCTGGATTGCGCCAAACAAATATCGACACCGAATCTCCAGGGCCGATGAGATATTGGTAATCATCGACGGATGTAGTGATCGAGGGGTAAGTTGTAGCGGTTGGCAATGCTCCGTTTTTACTACTGCAACCGGATAACGCTAATATTGGCAAAAAAATGAGATTCATGAATGTTATTTTGCTTTTCTTCATGTAAATTACACCACTTCTGTTTGGACTCGTTGCGCGACAATGTAACAAGGTTTGGACTGAGTCGACAACAATAATATATTTGAAACAGTTAAAAATAGTGACAAATTCACGTCTATTGGTCATACCGAGACGAAAGCCGTGGAATTACTGCGGTGATATGAGGAAGAAGTAAATGAGTTTTGGTAATCGCAAAGAAGTGCGTCGCTCCAACATTTTGATGATGTTAGAGGCTATTTTTATTAGTTATATAGGATATTTATCTTTCGAAGTTGTGACTCAATTTTACGGTTCACCTCCGGTAAGTTTGGTCAATTTATTTACAATCGTAGGTCTGTTTGCTTTTTTAGTTGTGGTTTCGGCCTTGTCCGTTGGCCTTTATGAAACGAAACTCAGAGAAACGTTTCGAGGCATTATCAGACGAATCTTTGTTAGTGTCGCGCTAG
>NZ_JANQVQ010000050.1 GCF_030730205.1 Paraglaciecola sp. | reverse complement strand
ACGTAAGCGTGCTGATGAACAACGTTTGTTTGTTATTCGCGCCGACGGCTCAGTAATGGTGCCGGGTACAAACAGCTGGTTTACTGCGGCTAATGACGAACTAAAACCAGGCGATACCATTATTATGCCGTTAGACACCGAATATAAAGATAGCTTAAGCACTTGGGCACAAGTAACCCAAATCTTTTATCAAACGGCAGTTGCTATTGCCGCGTTAAATTCCTTTTAACCATAAGCCTTAGCCTTATCTTAAATATGGGTAAGGCTTTCTTAGGAACGTTATGACAGAACAATTACAACAACAGCAACTTGCCGACGACGAAATTGATTTACGAGAGCTAGTTAAAGCTATTTGGAAAGGTAAGTGGATAATTATTGCTACAACTTTTGTATTTAGTGTGACAGCAGTATTTTATGCACTAAGCTTACCTAATGTCTACAAAAGTGAAGTTACGCTTTCACCTGTGTCTGATGACGCTGGTTTAAAAATCCCTGGTCAACTTGGTGGACTTGCAGCCCTAGCGGGAGTTAATTTGGGCGGTTTAGGGGGGAAAGATAAAACAAGTCTTGCCCTTGAAATTATGAGATCACGTCAGTTTATCGGTCGTTTTATTGAAGAAAATGATTTGTATCTTCCTGTAATTGCAGCTGAAGGGTGGAGTCGTTCAGAAGATAAACTTATTTTTGACCCTAAAATTTATAATGAGTTAAATAAAGAATGGGTTCGTGAAGTTTCCATGCCTTTTCAAGCTAAGCCAAGCACTTTAGAAACTTATGAAAAGTTAAAAAAATTACTATCTATAAATCAAGATACAACATCCGGTATTGTTAGAATAAGTATCGAACATTATTCACCAAACTTAGCGAAATTGTGGGTCGATAAATTTGTTGAAGCCATAAATGAAGACATGCGTTCACGTGATCTCGCAGAGGCACAAAAAAGTATTGCATATTTAAACAGTCAAATTGCTGAGACGAATATAGCTGATGTCCGAACAATGTTATTTTCACTTATAGAAGAACAAACTAAAACCGTAATGTTAGCTAATGTACGTGATGAATATATATTAAAAACTGTTGACCCTGCAGTTGTTGCTGAAAAAAAAATAAAACCTAAGCGTGCAATTATTGTGATTTTAGGAATGTTTATTGGTTTTTTCACATCAGTTTTCATAGTTTTTTTTCGTTATTTTAACAGAAAGATTTAAGGTTTTTAGATGAAAATAATTATAACAGGTGGCGCAGGATTTATAGGCTCTGCGGTAGTACGACACATTATAAATAATACTCATAGTTCTGTTATAAATGTTGACAAACTAACATATGCTGGGAATTTAAATTCAGTTTCAGATGTGGCAAAAAATGAACGTTATATATTTGAAAAAATCGATATTTGCGATGCAGATTCGATAAACAAGTTATTTCAAAAACATCAGCCTGATGCAGTAATGCACCTAGCAGCTGAAAGCCATGTTGATCGCTCTATAGATGGTCCAGCCGCGTTTATTCAAACTAATATAGTTGGTACTTATACCCTTCTAGAAGCAGCGCGCACATATTGGAAAAATTTGCCTCTAAAGCGCAAAGAAGCATTCCGTTTTCATCATATATCAACTGATGAAGTGTATGGAGATGTAGACGGTACTGATGATTTATTTACTGAAAATACTTCATATGCACCAAGTAGCCCTTACTCAGCAAGTAAGGCAAGTTCAGACCACTTGGTTAGGGCTTGGCATCGCACCTTTGGTTTACCAGTTATCGTAACAAATTGTTCTAACAATTATGGCCCATATCATTTTCCAGAGAAGTTAATACCTTTAGTTATTTTAAATGCGCTATCTGGTAAACCTTTACCGATTTATGGTAAGGGAAATCAAATTAGAGACTGGTTATATGTGGATGATCATGCAAGGGCACTATACAAGGTTGTTACAGAAGGTATTGTAGGTGAAACCTACAATATTGGTGGTCATAATGAGAAACAGAATATAGATGTTGTTAAAACCATTTGTACCATTCTTGAAGAGCTTGCACCAATTAAAAACTCACTTCTTGATATTCCAAATTATGAGAGTCTAATTACCTATGTACAGGATCGGCCTGGTCATGATTTACGTTATGCAATTGATGCTAGTAAGATTGAGCGTGAGCTAGGCTGGATACCACAAGAAACATTCGAAACTGGGCTCAGAAAGACTGTTGCTTGGTATTTAGCTAATCGCGATTGGTGGAGTTCGGTACTAGATGGTAGCTACAAATTAGAGCGGTTAGGACAAGGAACCTAGAAAATGAAAGGTATAGTATTGGCTGGTGGATCAGGTACTCGACTGTACCCTATTACTCGTGGTGTTTCTAAACAGTTGCTTCCTATTTATGATAAGCCGATGATTTATTACCCTTTGTCTGTTCTTATGTTAGCAGGCATAAAAGATATACTCATCATCACAACGCCTGAAGACCAATCAGGGTTTATACGTATGCTTGGAAATGGTAGTGATTTTGGTATCAATTTAAGTTATGCAATTCAACCCAGCCCAGATGGGCTTGCACAAGCCTTTACTATTGGTGAGAATTTCATTGGAAATGACAGTGTATGTTTAGTACTTGGAGACAATATATTCTGGGGGCAGGGTTTTACTCCAATTATAAAACGTGCTGCTAATAGAAAGTCTGGCGCTAGTGTGTTTGGTTATCAAGTTAAAGATCCTGAGCGTTTTGGTGTTGTTGCTTTCGATGAAAATCAGAAAGCAATTAGTATTGAAGAAAAACCAAAGAATCCTCAGTCTAACTTTGCTGTGACTGGCTTATATTTTTACGACAATGATGTTGTAGAAATGGCTAAAAAAGTCGTACCAAGTCAACGTGGTGAACTTGAGATAACTTCAATTAATCAAATGTACATGGCACGTGGTGATTTAAATGTTGAGCTTCTTGGTCGAGGTTTTGCGTGGCTTGATACTGGAACACATGAGAGTTTGTTACAAGCTGCAATGTTTGTTGAGACAATTGAAAAGAGACAAGGTTATAAAATATCTTGTCTTGAAGAAATTGCATGGCGAAATGGTTGGCTGACTGATGAGCAAGTATTAACTGCAGCTGCGTCTTTGTCGAAAAACGGTTATGGTCAGTATTTAAATGATTTGATTGTGAGTAAATTTTAATGCCTTATTTAACTGAACAAGAATTGGGTGCTATGGGTTTTAAATCACTTGGTAAGAACGTCAAGATTAGCAACAAGGCATGTATCTATAATACTGATCAAATTGAAGTTGGTGACTACTCCCGTATTGATGATTTTTGTGTTGTATCAGGCAAAATGAGAATTGGAAGGAATGTTCATATAACGCCACAGTGTTTGTTGGCTGGTGGCATCCCAGGTTTATTCATCGAAGATTTCGCAACACTGGCATATGGCGTAAAGGTATTTACGCAATCAGATGATTACTCTGGTGCTACGATGACAAATTCAACAGTTCCGAAGCAGTTCAAAAACGAATTAATGTTACCAGTTAGAATTGGTCGCCATTCTATAATCGGCGCTGGTGCGATTATTATGCCTGGTGTTGAAATTGCTGAGGGTAATTCAGTCGGGGCAAATTCACTCGTTATCAAGTCAACAGAAAGTTGGTCAATTTATGTGGGCTCGCCAGCTAAAAAAATTAAAGACCGAAAAAAAGACTTACTCGAATTAGAAAAAAAATTTTTGGAGATTTAGGATGATTCCTTTCAATAAGCCCCCTCTTACTGGCAACGAACAGCAATATGTTTTGCAGGCAATGCAGAGTAATAAAATTTCTGGTGATGGTTACTTTGGTAAAAAAAGTCAGGCATGGTTCGAAAAGAGTCTTGGATGCATAAAAACACTCCTAACACCTTCTTGTACAGCCGCTTTAGAAATGGCTGCAATTTTAATTGATATTCAACCTGGTGATGAGGTGATCGTACCAAGTTATACCTTTGTAAGTACATCAAATGCTTTCGTATTGCGTGGCGCAAAGATTGTATTTGTAGATATTCGACCTGATACGATGAATATTGACGAAACAAAAATTGAAGCGGCTGTCACCTCAAAAACAAAAGCAATTGTTCCAGTTCATTATGCAGGTGTTGGTTGCGAGATGGATGTCATCATGGATATTGCTAAACGCCATGATTTGTTTGTTGTAGAAGATGCTGCTCAAGGTATGATGAGCAACTATAAAGGTAAACCGCTTGGAACAATAGGGCACCTTGGAGCGTTTAGTTTTCACGAAACTAAAAACTATACTAGTGGTGGTGAAGGTGGTTTATTGATTATTAACGACGAACGTTTTTCACATCGAGCTGAAGTTATTCGTGAAAAAGGTACCAATCGTAGTCAATTTTTCCGTGGACAAGTTGATAAATACACTTGGGTTGACATAGGTAGTAGTTTTTTACCAAGCGAATTACAAGCAGCCTATTTATGGGGGCAGCTAGAAAAAGTTAATGAAATAAATGTAAACCGTTTAGAAATATGGAATGGCTACCATCAAGCATTTAAATCACTCCAAGATTCAGGTTTTGTTGAATTACCAACTATTCCAACAACCTGTGAACACAATGCCCATATGTTTTACCTAAAACTTAAAAACATTGACCAGCGCACTGCATTTATTGAATATCTAAAATGTAATGAAATCTCTGCCGTATTTCATTACATACCACTGCATTCTGCACCAGCAGGTCAAAATTGTGGACGGTTAGATGGCGTAGACGCGTTCACTACGAGTGAAAGCGAGCGACTTGTGAGGCTACCACTTTACTTTCAAATGCAAAAAGAAGAACAAGAGAAAGTAATTAATGCAGTAATGAGATTTTTTGTTTGAACGTAAAGAAACTTTTTCAATTTTCCATAGGGCCGTTTGGTGCTGCGGCCATAGGTATAGTAATACTGCCATTTGTTGCATGGTTTTTTTCTGTCGAAGACGTCGGCAGACTAACTATGCTTCAAATAGTGTTAAGTTTAAGTATTAGTTTATTTAGTTTAGAAATGCACAAAGCTTATGTTAGAGAATATCATGAGGAAGCCGATAAATTTTCTTTACTCAAAGTTGCTGCGCTTCCAGGTTTAATTTTAACAACATTTTTATCTTTTATTTTACTCGTATCACCTATTTCAATTTCACAAATATTATTTGGAATTGAATCAGAATTTTTAACA
>NZ_JANQVQ010000049.1 GCF_030730205.1 Paraglaciecola sp. | reverse complement strand
AGCCAGAGCCCGTACCGTAGATTAATTGCGTAGCATCTTCGGTGACGTATGCATCATTACGACATTATGGGCTGGTCTGAACAGGCGGTTATTCATGATGTTATTGATCAATACCACAAACATCAGCATTTCTTACACCTGATGCGCTAATAAAAAAGCGGCGTATTTTACTACGCCGCTTTTTGACTTCATTGTTACCGCTTTGTTGCAAACACTTAGTGCCTTTAATGATGGGTTAGAGGCTTCATGGCTTTTTGTATAGCGGGTTCATCTTCGGCATTACGTAAGTATTTAGGCTCGATTCTCCGTTTTGATTGTTGTTCGTAGGCGTAAGCGTAAGCCAAAATATCGGCATCGGTATTTGCTGTGCCGATAAATGATAAGTTTACAGACAAAGAGTGAATTTCACCCATTGGCACAGTTGCATGAGGATAACCTGCTTGAGCGGCATAAGAGCCAAACCCAGGCCAACTTGAGGGCCAGATATCACCATTAATCGGATCGACCCGAGGTACAACGGGGCCGGTTGGGGCGATTAACACTTGCACATCGTACCCTTGCAATAGTTTGTCTATGCCATCCGTACGAGTCGCCTGCTGCATGGTTGTGAGGGCTGTTTGATAATCATCACTTTCTAATGAGTCCATTGCTTGTGAAGCCACTAAAATACTTTGATCAAACAAGGCTAATTCGATATCGGCATTTGCTTGATTAAAGTCTATAAGCGCTTGTAGGTCGCGCGTTTTGACTCGCTCTGCTGAGGTGGATGCTAAATAAGCGTTTAGACCATCTTTAAACTCGAACTTGAGCACATCGTAACTCATTTTACCTAAACCTTCGGGAGCCTTGGGGCGTTCATCAATATTGATTAACACGGCACCCGCAGCCTCTAAATCTTTTAAGGCTGTGGCAAAATGTTGCTTGATTTGACTCGAATTGCCAAGAGCAAAGTTCAGCACGCCAATACGTACGCCTTTTAGCGCTTCTTTATGTAAGCCTGCAGCATAGTCTATTTCAGGTGTAGTGCTTGCCATGGCGTTCATCATCATCGCAGCGCCTTCTACTGTTTTGGTCATGGGACCGGCGGTATCTTGAGATGCAGAAATAGGAATGATGTACTGCTGCGAGACGATGCCTACTGTTGGCTTAAAACCAACAATTCCATTTGCATTAGAAGGGCAGGTAATCGAACCATTTGTTTCAGTGCCTACGGTGCCTGCAGCCAACGATGCCGCCGCCGCCGCACCCGATCCAGAGCTTGACCCACAAGGATTTCTATCTAGCATATGGGGATTGCGAACTTGGCCTCCTAAGGCGCTCCAGCCGCTCATTGAGTCTTCAGAACGAAAGTTTGCCCATTGGCTCAAATTGGTTTTCCCAAGAATAATAGCGCCCTGTGCACGGAGCCCTGCAACTAAAGGGCTGTCTCGGCCAGTGATGTTATCTTTAAGGGCAAGTGCCCCGGCTGTTGTTGCAAGATTATCTAGGGACTCGATATTGTCTTTTAATAAAATCGGCACACCGTGTAAAGGGCCTATAATCTTTCCTTCAGCGCGCAATGCGTCTAGTTCTTTTGCGGTATTTAGCGCTTCGGGATTAATGCTTAAGACAGATTGCAGGGTTGGGCCTTGCTTATCAATTGCTGCAATACGTTCAAGGTATAAAGTTAGCAGTTGTTCAGCGCTCACTTCACCTTTACGCAATGCCAATGCAATTTCAGGCAAGGACTTCGCAATAATCCCCGTCGCTTGATTGCTCGCTGCTATGACGCTGGTTTCTGCTGTTTTCGTGTTTGCTTTTGTTTGTTCAGGCGGTGTACATCCGCTTAGAGCGAGCCCAATTGCTAAGGCTAAGATAGAGTGCGTTTTCATTATTTTTATTCACATTAAATCGTCTTAAGCGATTGATTAAATTATTAAAATTACCACTGATTTGCAAGTGTATTTACACTGATTGGGAATTTACATGGATACCCATGTAAGTTTATGAATGTGGAAAACGGTCAATGTTTGAGGCCCAAACTTGCTTTGACAGTTATCAAGTCTCTCCTGATAGCAGGCATTTGAACGGTAGTTCAAGATAAAAAGTGCGAGCCCTGAGCTTTTTGCCTGTGGTTTGCGCGCGCTCAAACTATGCTGCGTTTTTTGATAAAAACATCATCCTTTTGTAGAGAAAATGGCAAGTTACGGCATTATTGGTTAACCAATTTGTTTGACTTGGCTGTATTTATTGATGAAATAGCAATAAGTCGCTATTTATTTTCAGCTTGTAATGACTTTATTCACATCTAAGGCCTATTTGATTGGTTTGTACAAAATACAATAAATTCAAGTATTTAATTCAGTAATTATTTTGTTTTAGCTAAATATTGTGGTAAAAATACATATTGGTAAGTCACTATGTTGGTTTTTTGGTGTTTTTGGTATGTAAATTTGGTTGACCTTTCGGTTTAATCTTGTAACTATATTGTAAATTCTTTGTGAGTGTTAAGTGGGTTGCTTGTAGAGAATGGTTGGTTCGAAGGGCGTTTATCGCTTGGTGACAATTAATATTTATTACAGATGCGGCTTACAGGGCGTGACACCTCACCCACAAAATAGCTGCACAGGAGAAAACAATGGGACACAAACTATCAAAAATTACCTTAGCAATGTTGTCAGCGACAACGCTGAATTTTGTCACACCGGTTTTTGCACAAGTTGCGCAATCAGAACCAGATGATGATACAGAGATTATTGAAGTCTCAGGTATCCGGGCATCATTAACCAATGCCTTAGCAGAAAAACGGTCTGCCTCGAGCCTAGTTGAAATAATTCAGGCTGAGGACATCGGTAAACTGCCTGACCAAAATTTGGCTGAAGTACTTGAAAACATCACGGGTGTTCAGATTACTCGTTCTGCCGGTGTAGGCACGGGTGTACAAATCCGCGGAACTGATGCAAACCGAACTGAAATCAATGGTGTCTCAACGGTGGGGTCTGGCGCAGGAAGAAGTGGGATTAATTTTGAGGATGTGTCTGCATCTATTATTGCTGGTTTAGAAGTGACTAAAGCTCCGGTTGCAAAAACAATAGAGGGCTCGGTTGGTGGTACGATTAACTTAAGAACTATTCGTCCACTTGAATTGAGTGAAACCTTGGCCTCTGTCAGAGTGCAAGCGGAAGACAGCAGTCTTTCAACTGATGGTGCAACACCCAGACTATCCGGTACATTTGGTGATAATTGGGAAACTGATCATGGCGAGTTTGGTGTTGTATTTAGTGCAAGCTACGCTGAACAGGATGTGACGGCTTTTCGTCCCCGCGCCGACCGCGATAATATTGTTCGCTCAGATAGTGGTTTAGCTAGTGCGCAAAGTTTCAGTTATCTGCCTATTCAGTTTCTCATTCAAGATTATGACAACTACGAGTATGAAACGGTGAACTTCGCCGGTTCATTTGAATGGGCGCCCAATAGCAATACAAAGTTTTGGTTTGATGCCATCGTTAATGATCAAGACCGTAGAGAAGAGAGCTCAAGAGTTCAAGCTTCTGGCGTGAGTGACCTTAGAGGTGTGTCGATTCCTACTGAGTTTGAAACCGTTGATTTTGGTTCACTTGATGGTGTTGATCTTGGTGATATTCAAGCTGCAGTCAAAGGAGTTATTCCTGTTGATTCAGATGGATTAGATCCTAATTTACGCCTTTCGAGTGATACCAGTTCACGTAAAACAAAAAGCAAAATATTCAGACTAGGTGGTGAATACTACGGTGATAATTATAAGATAAGTGCTGAAGCATCATCTTCTACTTCAGATTCCTCTACGCCAAGAATTGACACCACATTAAACTTTCTTAACCCTAACGCAACTATTGGTTCTGCCAACGATAACGGTACACCATTTGAGTATGACTTAAGCGGTGGTTCATTGGCTTTTGGTATCGCTTACGATGCTGCAAATGCCCCTACTAGAGCAGACTTGCTTAACCCTGCCAACTACCGGTTACAAGCGGTAGCCATTGCTCAAAATACCAATGAAAACACTGAAGATGCCATGCGTTTTGACGTAACATACGACCTCAATCTGTCAATATTTACTACGATTGATGCAGGTTACCGCTACAACAAAACCTCTAGTGTTTCAAATGTCATTGGTTCAAATTTAAGTATCTCTAGTTTAGCTGACTCACCCGATGGCTCGTTGTTTTCTGATATTCTCACAACTGGCCCTGATAACTTTAATGCGGCTGATGGCAGGGAGTTATTTGTTAAAGATTTCTTGTTAGTTGACCCTGAGATAGTGGCTTCAGATCCTGACCGAGTATTTGAGACATTAGCAAGCGCAATTACGACATATGGAGGCTCAAGACAGCTATCACAACCTACCTCATCGGTGGCTGGATTTTATGACATTAGCGAATCAACTAACGCGTTGTATGCACAAGCTAATTTCGAGTCTGGCATATTCCGCGGCAATGTTGGCCTTCGTTACGTTAAGACTGATTTAGATTCGACCGGTACTCGCAGTGTAAACGGTGACACCGTCGCAGAAACTACATCAAGTGATTATAGTTTTGTACTGCCGCGAATTAATGTCAGCGCAGATGTCACTGATGACGTAGTTTTGCGTGCAGCCTGGGGTAAGGATATTCGCCGTCCTAATTTTAGTGACCTTTCAAGCTCATATACTTTTAGTACGAGTCCTAACCCGGCAGTGTCTGGTGGCAATCCCAACTTGAAACCTGAGTTAGTTACCTCGTTTGATATCTCAGCCGAGTGGTATTTTGCTGAAGCAGCGTTGGTGAGCATCGGCTACTTTCATAAAACCCGTGAGGATGTGCACGTTGGTCAACAGGTTGACCCTTATTCAGAACCAGGCACCGGATATCGCGATATCGTAGGTCCAGTTTGTGAGCAAGGTGGTATTTGGAACCCAATCGCACTTATCAACGTGTTTGGTCCAGTGTCATCGGATACTGGCGTGTGTGTGCCATTTTCAAGTGTGATAAACGATACTAAGGATACAACGCAAAAAGGTATCGAAATGGCCTTTCAATATGACCTTTCAGCATTTGAGAGTGACTTAGGTTGGGCTTCTGGTTTTGGCGTGGTGGCAAACTATACCATTCAAGAATTCTCTGGTGGTGAAGCGTTTAATACATCATCAAGCCGAGCAAGCCAAGTGTTCGCTGCCTCAACAGGCTCTTCAGACACCTCTGTAACGGTTACTGCAGTGCAAGGATTACTGAATCTATCTGAAAATGCTTATAACTTTACCTTGTACTACGAGAAATTCGGCCTTTCAGCACGTATGCGTTATACATGGCGTGAAGCTTTCCGCTCAGACGACTTTGGTAGTACGTCTTCTTATCCTTGGGGCTTCCCCGTCATTCAAGAGGATAGAGGTCAGCTTAATGCCAGCATCTCTTATGATGTAAACGAGCAACTCAATATTGGTATTGAAGGAGTTAACTTAACCGAATCAGAAATAACGCAGTCTTGTGTAAATGAAGGCGCTTTACTGTGTTTTCAAGGTCTTACTGACCGACGCATAACAGTGGGTGCGAGCTATCGTTTCTAGTTTGCTCAGGCAAACTATCAAGCACTAGCACGTCATCATTATGACAGGCTATCCCTCGCTATTGTGGCTTGGGATAGCTTTTAACCGCCTTATTTGGGCTTATCAAAGACCTAAATTGGCAATGAACAAAATTAACAGATAGATAAACAGGAGTTAAATATGACCTTACCTACCATAGGCTTTATTGGCCTAGGCCTTATGGGCAGCAACATGGTTGAAAACTTACAGAAAAAAGGTTTTAAACCCATTGTTATGGATCTCAATAAAGACGCTGTTGCTGCAGTGGTCGCTCGTGGCGCGACAGAAGCGAGTTCGGCAGCCGAACTCGCTGCTGCCAGTGATATCATTATGCTCTGTTTAACCACGTCTAACGTTGTAGAAAAGTTGGTTTACTCTGATGATGGAATCTTAGCGGGTATTAAGGAAGGCGCGGTACTGATCGACTTTGGTACGTCTATCCCTGCTTCTACTCGCAAAATTGGTGCTGACCTTGCCAAAAAAGGTGCGGGTATGGTTGATGCGCCGTTAGGACGCACTCCAGCTCATGCTAAAGACGGTTTACTTAACATCATGGCTTCTGGCGACCAAGCGACGTTTGATAAGGTTAAGCCTATATTAGAGATGCAGGGCGAGAATGTCTTTTATCTTGGTGCACTAGGTGCTGGCCATACAACCAAGCTTATTAATAACTTTATGGGGATGACCACCGTGACAGCTATGTCACAGGCTTTTGCAGTTGCAGAATTAGCGGGTGTTGACCGTCAGCAGCTTTTTAACATTATGTCGACGGGACCGTCTAATTCACCCTTTATGCACTTTTGTAAAAACTACGCCGTTGACGGTGTTAGCGATTTAGGGTTTTCAATCGGTAATGCAAATAAAGACTTAGGTTACTTCCTTGAAATGGTAAAAGACTTAGGCACTCGAGCACAAATTGCTGAGGGAACGTCAGCCAACCTTCAAGCTGCTTTTGATGCGGGTATGGGCAATGGTAACGTGCCTGAGATTTACGATTATTTTCTTAAATTAGAAAAATAGTTGATATGTTAGCCACAGCGCTTCAACACATATGCTTGAACAACGCGTTGCTAACACTTACAAGCAAGGTCCACACAAAGCAAACTTGTATTTAAAATTTATAGTTAACAAGCCTCTTTTTAGGGGCTTTTTGCTGCCGTTACGTTATGCGAGCTAACTGTCAGTTTACCAGTAAAGTTAGATGACTAGACACTGGGGCTTTTTAAACTGAAGAGACTATAACGTAGGGTTTGTATCAAATAGCGGATCAAAAAGGAGCTTATTATGAGCCAAAGTGAGCATTTTTTATTTGGGAATGAAACCGAGATTGAAGATATCGGCGGTGGATTAAAGCGCCAAATGTTAGGTTATAACCAAGAATTAATGGCCGTAAAAATATGGTTTGAAAAAGGAGCAATCGGCTATAACCATGCACATAGACATTCTCAAGTGACCTACGTGGTTGAAGGGGAGTTTCATTTTAATATAGATGGTGTGACTAAAATATTAAAACCAGGCGATAGTTGTTTGATCCCTCCTTATGCGGATCATGGTGCAACGTGCCCAACAGGTGGCATATTGATAGATACCTTTAGTCCTGCCAGAGAGGACTTTGTAGAAGGGTTGTCAGCACCTAAAGACCTATAACATTGTTATGGGGCGCCCCGCATTATTATCTGGCTCAAGGGCTTAAATGATGCTCTTTCGTTCAGGGGGGATAGCGAGTTGAGCGATGTTCAGCAAAATTAGTGATGTTTTGCTGACATTTATTTCATCTACGCTAGCAAAAAATTTGCATAGGGTTGTTCACTATCTTGTGCACTGCAGGTGAGGTGTTACTTTTACCTTGGCGTGCATTATTCAATGAGATAGTTCAAAAAAATATCACTGACTCTTCCTAATCGCTTCGACATTGGCAAGTGATGACATTGTTAGACAAGGACATGAAAATGCACTTTAGAAAAATGATTAACGTAATGTTATTGGTGTGGGTATCTTTCACATCAACCACTCAGGCACAGGAACACCCTAACCTGATAATGACGCAGGCTGGGGTAGAAAAAATGCGTAATAGCTTGGGCAAGGTGCCCTTGTTTGACGCGTCAGTGCAGCGGGTAAAACAACAAGTAGATGCTGAAATTGCCCTTGGGATTGACACGCCTATTCCTAAGGATTTTTCCGGTGGTTATACTCATCAAAGGCATAAACAAAATTTTATCATCGCACAACAAGCGGGTGCGCTGTACCAGATACTACAAGACAATAAATACGCGACCTATATCCGCGATATGCTTTTTCAGTACGAAGCGATGTATCAATCGCTACCTGTTCATCCCCAAGAACGTTCCTATGCTAGAGGTAAACTTTTTTGGCAATGTCTGAATGACAGTAACTGGCTGGTTTACATGAGCCAAGCCTATGATGCGATTTACGATACTTTGTCAATTAAAGAGCGCGAACGCCTAGAGAACAATTTATTTCGCCCCTTCGCTGATTATATCTCTATCGAAAATCCGCAGTTTTATAATCGTATTCATAACCACAGTACTTGGGGTAATGCCGCGGTTGGGATGATCGCCTTGGTGATGAACGATGAAGCATTATTACAACGGGCTTTATACGGTATCGAAGATGATGGTCTTGAAGTAGGCGCCAGAGACAATGATGGCGGCTTTATTAAAGTAGAAGGACAAAAAGCAGGTTTTCTCGCAAACCTTGAAGACCCTTTCTCTCCCGATGGATATTATACTGAAGGCCCTTATTATCAGCGCTACGCCATGTATCCCTTTTTGATTTTTGCTTTGGCAATGCACAACGTTAAACCCGAAATGAAGGTGTTTGAACACAAAGATAATGTGTTGTTGAAAGGAGTCGATGCACTCCTTAATTTAACCGACGCGGCGGGGAATTTTTTCCCGCTAAATGATGGCCAAAAGGGCATGTCATATTTTACCCCTGCGTTAGTTTCAGCGGTCGACATTGCTTTTCACTACGGCACACAAAATCCGCAATTACTGAGCATTGCTGAGAAGCAAAATGAAGTCTTGCTGGACGAATCAGGTTTGTCAGTGGCTCTGGGCATTCGAGATGGCAAATCGCAGCCCTTTACTAAACAATCTATTAACCTGACTGATGGACAAGATGGTCAGCAGGGGGGCGTGGGCATTCTGCGTTATGGTGATGAAGATCTAACTCTTGTATTTAAATATGCCGCGCAAGGGCTGAGCCATGGGCACTATGACAAGTTATCCTTCTCTTTGTACAACAAAGGGAATGAAGTACTGCAAGATTATGGTCTTACTCGATTTGTCAATATCGGGCAAAAAGGTGGTGGCAATTATCTAAAAGAAAATAAAACGTGGGCTAAGCAAACGATTGCGCATAACACCTTAACCGTCAACGAAACATCACATTTTAATGGTGACTATGAAATCGGTAGCCAACACCACTCGCAATTGTATTTCTTTGATTCGACCAACGAAAATCTGCAGGTAGTCAGTGCTAAAGAAAGCAATGCTTACCCCGGTACAGAAATGCATCGAACGATGGCAATGATTAAGCTAACTGAATTCGAAAAGCCATTTTTGCTCGATATCATGAAAGTTGATTCAAAGAGTCAAAATCAATATGACCTACCATTTTACTTTATGGGACAGGTCATCAGCACAAATTTTGACTATGACTCTCCTCTAAGTTTGAGCCCTCTTGGTAGAGATAACGGTTATCAACATCTGTATTTAGAAGGCAAAGGCAAACCGGCAGTAGCATCAACGCAGTTTTCGTGGTTGGGCGATGGTACATTTTATACCTTAACCGCTTCTACAAATGTCAGTGATGAGTTGCTGTTTACTCGCCTTGGCGCTAACGATCCGGACTTTAATTTACGTCGAGACGCAGCGTTTATGCTTCGTAGAAAAGCCACCGCAAATACGGTTTTTGCCTCAGTGGTTGAAGCGCACGGCAGCTATAACCCTGTCTCTGAATTGTCGGTCAACTCTTACAGCAGCATTGCCGAACTTAAGGTGATATTGGACGATAAAAATTACACTGCGGTTTTGATAAAAGGGGTAAATCGACAAACCAAGACTTTTATTATGGCTAATCAAGATGCCTCTAGCTCAACTAAGCATCAGGTTACAATCGAGGGTAAGTCATATAAATGGAAAGGGGCTTATCAGTTGTTTTAGCGCTTTGCTAGTCACTTTCAGACGATTGCCATTTTTGGCAATCGCTGTTAGGAATCAACTCAAGTTATCCCAACTTCCCGCTGCGCGAGCAGTAACTCAGCTCATGCAGCTTCCTAGTTTTAGTAAGTCAGCTAGCCAAACAATCGCTGCGCTTGGGTGACTAAACCAGAGGTGACACTACCAAAGTGATCGCCAATAACAATTTCACTGTCAGGAAAAGCGCTGTTTATCCACTGCTGCACTGTAGGCGAAAGTGCGGTTCCACCGGTCACATAAATGGCATCCGGCTGTGTGCCTGCTTGGGTTATTGCATCGGTCATCAGGGTTTCGAATTTCCGTAATTCATCAGCAATGGCATCGCCAAGCTCTTGTCTACTGATAGTGATATCAAAGTTTGCTTCAATGTAGGGTAAGGGCAGTTCAATGTGCTGCTGCTCTGACAGTAATATTTTGGCTTGCTCGGCGCTACGGCTGACTC
Organism: Paraglaciecola sp.; assembly: GCF_030730205.1. GTDB lineage: Bacteria > Pseudomonadota > Gammaproteobacteria > Enterobacterales > Alteromonadaceae > Paraglaciecola. Next base: position 11,604 of record NZ_JANQVQ010000049.1, on the reverse strand, counting down.
GTAAACCGTATTTTTCGTCTCGTAAGGTTTTTAATCGTTTTAAACGATGATCTTTGGTCATGGTCAAATAACGTTCTATTTCTTTGGTGGTGCGGCTCGAATTAAAATCTTGCTGGGCACTGACATCATTTAAGGTCACGGCTTGTTTAAATAAATGATTAGGGACCGGTAGCCCGTTATTCAGTACGATATTTTTACCAAAGTGAGGCATGAGTGTCATTAAAGCGAGTTTATTGTCTAAATCAATACCACCAATCCGTTGCCCAGTGTGGCTCAAAATGCAGTGTTGACGATCCATCAGCTTACGGTAACTAGGGCCAATTTTAATCATAGAGCAGTCTGTAGTGCCACCACCCAAATCAAGAATAAGCACGAGTCTATCTTGGCTAAGTTGACGTTCATAATCATAGGCTGCTGCCACGGGCTCCATTAAAAACTCGATGTGCTTAAGGCCGATGTTTTTTGCTGCGGTATCGATAATACTGAGTGCTTGTTGATTACCATCATGACCCAAGAGTCCGTGAAAATTGACGGGGCGGCCAATGACTAATTGAGTTAATTCAATTTCTTTAACGGCCTCGGCTTCTTCTTTAATAAATGCCAGCATTTTTTCAACGATAGCTGTAAAAACCCCTCGTTGTGCGCTATTGATGTCGGCGCCTAAAAATGATTTTGGCGACTTAATGTAAAAGCCATTTTCAGGATCATGAATGTGCATTTGAGCAGCATGTTCTCCCACTAAAATATCGCTACTCGATTTTAAGGCTTCAACAATACTTTGTGCTCTTTTCGTCGCTGGTGCGCTGATTCGATGGGCTTTTCGAAGTTGTTGGCGGGCGAGGTTAATTAATGCTTCATGGGACAACTCAGTGGCAGACTGACTCTGGATCGCTTTCATTGTGCTACTAAGTTGCGCATTTGAAATAGTCGCAGGGGCAAAACAATCTTTGTCGATATATAAACAGGAAGGTAAACGGGGCTTGCCATCTTCTAAGGGAATAAGCACTGGCTGCCCATGCTCCATAACGCCAATTAAACAATTAGAAGTACCAAAATCTAGGCCCGCATACATAACGCTTTTCCTTACAACAAAATAAAGCGGCGGATTCTAATCTAAATCAACCTTTAATGGGCAGTTAATTGCTGACAGATCTGATTTATACCCGCGTACGTAAAGCTGAGCTAGGTTGGTCAACATCAAAACAAATGAAAAAGTCTTTACTGCCCAGCAAAATCTGCCCAGTCTGCCATCGACCTTTTACATGGCGTAAAAAGTGGGAACGCAATTGGCCAGATGTTAAATATTGTTCTAAACGCTGCGCTGGCGATAGAACGGCTAAGTCTAGGGAGAGTCAAGACTAAGTTGGCCAACAATAACAACGATTAAGTCTGTTCGATAAGGTTTGGAATCACGTAGCACGCCACCATTATGATAGCGAACCAAAGTAGCATAAAGCATACATCGCGTTTGTTTAACACGCTTGGATGACGCTGTACTTTTAAGGTTTCAGGTTGTTGGGGCCTAAGGAAATACGCGCAGTAGCTTACGCTTACTGTAAATACAAAACCTACAACGTTCCACCAAAACCAGAATAGCTCTTTGACTAATAGCCATAGGGCGATGTTGCTTAGAACGCCTACTAATAAGCCTGTATTTACATGGCGAGCTGAAAGTTTCCTAGTCAAAATAGCCAGTAAAAACATAGCTAAAACGGGGCCGTAAAAAACCGAACCGACTTTATTGATGGCTTCAATGATAGTGGGTGCAATATCACCGGCATAGAAAGAAAGCAGTAATGTAGCAAGGCCCCAGCAGGCGCCACTTATCTTGGCATAACGTAAATATTGGTGATTACTTAACTGTTTATTACGGTAGCGGCAGTAATCTTCAACACTGACAGCTGCCAAACTATTCACAGCTGAACTTAACGATGACATTGCCGCCGCTAGTATTGCCACCAATAACAAGCCGATTATCCCATGAGGTAAATAGTTTACGATAAAAATAGGCATCATCCAGTCAGGATGTTGCTGTGGAATTTTGGCTAAAAAATCAGCTTGAGTTGAGGCCAAGGTGCCTATTACCAATCCAGCAAAACAATAGATTAAAGTGATTGGAAAGCGTAAAAAACTCGCCGTCATAATCATCTTTTTCAGTTCAACCGGATTTTTTGCTGCCAACGAGCGCTGCGCTTCAGACTGATCGCAGCCATAATACGAGGCATACAAAATAAAACCGCCAAAGAGCATCGGTAATAAACCGAAGTCTGACCCATTAAAACCCGCAGTATCGATGTTTAAAGTTTGTAATCTGCTTGGTTCTACTAGCGCAACGAATTGGTTCCAACCACCAATATGATAAAGCCCAAAACCGAGGCAGGTGAGGGCACCTAAGATAATAAATATCATTTGTATCGCATCACCATACACTACTGCTTTCATCCCTCCCTGTAAGGAATAAATAAGCGTAATAATGCCAATACACAATACGCTTTGCCAAAACGCGAGGCCGATGGTGCTTTGTAAAATAATGGAGATTGCGTAAATCATTATGGCGGTGGCAAATGACCGACTTATTTGAAAAACCAAGCTAATCAGTAATCGTGAAGAACGGTCGAAACGGCGTTCTAGAAAGTCATAAACACTGATAACACCGCTACTATGGAGTGTAGGTAGCACCAGCCATAACAGCAATAACATGGCGAAGGGCACGGCCAATTCATAGGAAAGCCAAATTAAGCCGCCTCCTTCTCGCAAACCAACAAAAGCTGGGGCTGAGATGAAACTGACCGCCGAAAGTTGGGTTGCCATGATAGATAAGGTCAGGGGCTTCCAACCTAAGGTCCTACCGGCTAAAAAGTAGTCATCTTTATTTTGTTGGTTGCGCAACACAAAACCAAGCACTAATAAGCCGACGAGATAAGTAAAAACGATCAGGTAGTCTACGTAGTTCATAATCAGTACATTTTTCTTTCCACCTTAGCAATCCGTTAAAATGAATGCAAAAAAAAGCCCCGCAAAGTGCGGGGCTGTTTGTTGTTTTACCAGACTCTATTCGTCTAAGAAGCTTTTTAATTGCTCTGAACGACTTGGATGACGCAATTTACGCAAGGCTTTAGCTTCGATTTGACGAATACGCTCACGTGTAACATCAAACTGCTTACCCACTTCTTCCAAAGTATGATCAGTGTTCATGTCGATACCAAAACGCATCCTCAACACTTTAGCTTCGCGGGCCGTTAAACCAGCTAACACTTCTTGAGTCGCATCTTTCAAACTGCCGCCTGTTGCAGAATCAAGGGGCTGAATGATAGTGCTGTCTTCAATAAAGTCACCTAAATGTGAATCTTCATCATCACCGATAGGAGTTTCCATTGAGATCGGCTCTTTGGCGATTTTCAACACTTTACGAATTTTGTCTTCTGGCATCATCATGCGTTCTGACAATTCTTCAGGGGTTGGCTCGCGGCCCATCTCTTGCAACATTTGACGACTGATGCGATTAAGTTTGTTAATCGTTTCAATCATATGCACAGGAATACGGATAGTACGTGCTTGGTCGGCAATTGAACGGGTGATTGCTTGACGTATCCACCACGTTGCATAAGTTGAAAACTTATAACCACGGCGATATTCAAATTTATCAACGGCTTTCATCAGGCCGATATTACCTTCTTGGATCAGATCCAAGAATTGTAACCCTCGGTTGGTGTATTTTTTAGCGATTGAAATAACCAAACGTAGGTTAGCTTCAACCATTTCTTTTTTAGCGCGGCGGGCTTTCGCTTCACCGATCGACATACGTCTGTTGATGTCTTTAATATCAGCAATACATAAACCAGTTTCTTCTTCGACTTGGTTCATTTTACTGACGCTACGTTCTAATTCTTCTTGATGAACACGCATTTCTGCGGCGTAAGGTAAATCAGAATCTAAAATTTTGAACAACCACTTTGTGCTCGTTTCATTACCAGCAAAGGCTTTAATAAAGTCTTTCTTAGGCATTTTAGCGCTGATAACACAGTGCTTCATCACAATACGTTCTTGTACGCGGACACGGTCCATCATGCTGCGCATGTTTTTAACCATGCGATCAAATTGCTTAGGCGTTAATCTAAATTCTTTAAATATTTCACTTAAATCAAAAATCTGTGCACGAGCATCTTTGTGTGAACGGCCTTTCTTAGCAATCACATCACGAGTTTTTTCGTATTGGATGCGTAAAGCGGTAAATTTTTCACGAGCTAGTTCAGGATCTGGACCGGTATCTTCTTCTTCGTCAGAGTCAGAATCATCATCATCATCACCGTCATCATCTTCATCATCTAATTCTTTTTCAGACAATTCAGAACCGATATGGGTAGCAGTAGGAGCAATATCTTGTTCATTTGGATCAACAAATCCGATAATGATGTCGCTTAAACGAATTTCTTCAGCTTCGAATTGATCCCACTGATCAAGTAAATAGGTAATCGCTTCAGGGTATTCAGCAACAGAACACTGAACCTGATTAATACCTTCTTCGATTCGTTTAGCGATAACAATTTCGCCTTCACGAGTCAACAGTTCAACTGTACCCATTTCACGCATATACATACGTACGGGGTCAGTTGTTCGGCCTATTTCACTTTCAACTGTGGCAAGGGCTTGGGCGGCTGCTTCGGCCACTTCCTCGTCCGTGTCACTCTCTTGCATTAATAGCTCATCGGCATCAGGAGCACTTTCGAAGACCTTGATACCCATGTCATTTATCATGCGTATAATATCTTCTATTTGGTCTGAATCGACTATATCTTGAGGAAGGTGATCGTTAACCTCCGCAAAAGTCAAATAGCCTTGTTCTTTACCTTTAGCAATGAGGAGTTTTATCTGCGACTGCTTGCTTTGCACCATATACCTTACACTTTTTGAATTGGTTGAAAATGTACCAAATCAATCGTGAACATTGATTTGGTACCAGTAAATTAGCCGATTTGCATTTGCTTTAGGGCGTTAGCGAATTAGCCAGTATAGCAGACTTCGCCTCTCTACTGCTAGATGTTGGGCTATTTTTGTTCTTTTACAAGTAGGTTTAGCTCTTGTTTTTCTTCTGTGCTCAGTTTTCTTAAACGAGCCTTCGACATTAATTCGTCCATGCGGCTCTGTAAATGCCACTCTAATAACTTACTAAAGCTATCTTGGAACACTTTTAAAGGACTTTGTTCCGTATATTCAGTATTCAATAATTTTGCTAAATGATTCACTTGTGGGTGATGACGAAATTGCTCTAAAACACTGGCAGTGTTTGCTTGCGGCCGACTTTGGCAAAAAGAAAAAACTTCATTTAATAAATCAATTCCTGCTATCTGTGCCCCAGCAAGTAGACGTGGATCGGCGTCTGCACATTCAGATGCGATGGCTGGATTATCCAATAGTAGTCGGATCATCATTCGAATAGGCGACATACTGCTTTTATTGGGAGTAGAAAAATCAACTTTTCTCACCCCAGTGTGGGCGTTCGCCTTAGCGATATCGCGCTCCAACTTATGACGATTTTGTTCGCCCATATGCGCACTCAGATCATTGGTCAGGATAACCCGCTGATTTTCACCCACTATTTGCTCTATCAGTGGCATAGCTTGGGCTTTTAATGCTGCTTTTCCTTCTGCGCTACTTACATGATGGCGTTGCAATAAATTATCAAAAAAGAAGCGTGACAAGGGCATGGCCTCTTGTTGCATTTTATCTTCAAATGCCTCTTTACCAATTTGACGAACCAAGGTGTCTGGATCTTCGCCATCAGGTAAAAATAAAAACTTCATTTCTACCCCATCTTTTAAATAGGGTAGAGCGTTTTCGAGCGCGCGCCAGGCGGCTTCGCGACCTGCCCGGTCACCATCGAAACAGCATATAATTTCTGATGTTGCCCGAAAAAGCATTTGGATGTGTTCAGCGGTGGTTGCTGTTCCTAATGACGCAACTGCGTAATCAATGCCGAATTGAGCGAGGGCTACTACATCCATGTAACCTTCGACTATCATTACTCGGCTTAAGTTACGATGGGCCTGCTTGGCTTGATAAAAGCCATATAATTCATGACCTTTATGAAAAATACGGGTTTCTGGTGAGTTTAAATATTTAGGCCCACCGTCTTCTAGGACTCGACCACCAAAACCGATAACACGTCCACGTTTGTCGCGAATGGGAAACATTATACGATCACGAAAAAAATCGAAACGTCGACGATTATCATTTTCGGTAATCAGTTTCAAATCTAATAATTGCTGTGTCGCCTGCGGCGTTGAACCAAAGGCCCGCAGCACACTATCCCACTCAGGTGGTGCGTACCCTATTCCATAGGCTTTGACGATGTCACCGCTTAAGCCTCGGCCCTTCAAATAATTGATAGGCTTGTCTTTTTCCGTATGTACTTTCAATTGCTGAGCAAAAAACTTGGCTGCTTTTTCCATTAACTCATAGTCGTCTTGGATCTGCTGTTTTTGCTGAGCAGAGGGGGCAGGAGCGCCACCTTCTTCTCTAGGCACTTCAATACTATGGTATTGGGCTAACTCTTCTACCGCTTCAGGAAACTCTAATCTGTCATGTTCCATCAAAAAAGATATGACATTGCCATGGGCACCACAGCCGAAACAATGATAAAACTGTTTATCTTGGCTTACCGTAAACGAAGGGCTTTTTTCATTATGAAAGGGGCAACACGCTTGATAGTTTCGTCCGGCTTTTTTTAAGCGAACGCGGCTGTCTATCAATTCGACAATATCAGTACGAGCGATAATGTCATCGATAAATTCGCGCGGAATACGGCCAGCCATTTAACTACTCTTTGTTACTTTAACACGAAGCTTATGATGCCATAAGCGAGGTAGGTTTTGCTTAAGTTAAAAACAAACAAACCGCAAAATAACGATTAGGTCATCTATGCGGTCTATTGCTTTAAATCTGAGTATAACAATTAAGCGTTGAGTGCTGCTTTAATCTTACTACTTACCTGACCCATATCAGCTCGGCCTTGAACCTTGGGTTTTAACCAAGCCATCACTTTCCCCATGTCTTGCATGTTGGAAGGATTGGTTTCTGCTATGGCTTGCGCAACTAGAGAGGATAACTCATCTTCAGTTAGTGCTTGGGGCAAAAAGTCTTGTAAGATTTCAATTTCAGCTAATTCAACGTCAACTAAGTCTTGACGATTGGCTTGTTCAAACTGAGCCGCCGCATCTTTTCTTTGTTTAACCATTTTGGTTAACAAAGCCAATACGTCGGTATCGTTTAGCTCAATACGCTCATCAACTTCACGTTGCTTAACACCAGCAAGTAGCATACGAATAGTGCCAAGACGAATTTTGTCCTTAGCGCGCATTGCATCTTTCTGTGCTTCTTTTATTGTATTTAACAAAGACATGGTATGACTCAAAGCAAATCTTACATCACAGGGCGCGTTACAAATAACGCGCCAAGGGCGAGATTAGTATAATCTTATGCGACGTGCGTTTTCGCGAGACAACTTTTTCAATAAACGCTTTTTAGCAGCTGCTTTTTTACGTTTACGTTCCCAAGTAGGCTTTTCAAAAAATTCACGACGACGGACTTCAGAAAGTACACCTGCTTTTTCACATGAACGTTTAAAACGACGCAACGCTACATCAAAAGGTTCGTTCTCTCTAACTTTAACGATTGGCATTAAAATCTCACCTCAAAATAAAAACTTGATTTGCCAGCTCAAAAGTTAGCCAGCGCGGTTAAAAATGGTGCGGAATTCTAATCATATCCGCCAGTGATGTAAAGGCTTGATAGCTTAAATATTCAATAAGCAGCAAGAAATTAAGTAAAATTTGGTGGATTCAGGGCAAATCAGTACAATGCAGGCCAAATATTTAAGTCAGTGGGAATATAAATGCGAATTTTGGGTATAGAGACCTCATGTGATGAAACGGGGGTGGCTGTCTATGATGACAAATTAGGTCTACTTGCCCACGAATTGTATAGCCAAGTTAAGCTCCATGCTGACTATGGTGGTGTCGTACCTGAACTGGCCTCTCGCGACCATGTTAGAAAGTTATTGCCTCTAATAAACAAAGCTATGCTAGACGCTAACTGCCAGCCTGATGATATTGATGGTGTGGCCTTTACCAAAGGGCCAGGCTTAGTCGGGGCATTGCTTGTTGGTTCTTCAGTTGCGCGTAGCTTAGCTTACGCTTGGGGCGTGCCTGCTGTGGGGGTGCATCACATGGAAGGGCATTTGCTTGCGCCCATGTTAGACGACCCAGCCCCTGAATTTCCATTTGTTGCATTGTTGGTTTCTGGCGGTCACTCCATGCTTGTGAATGTGCAGGGGATTGGCCAGTATCAAATTTTGGGCGAGTCAGTTGATGATGCCGCCGGTGAAGCTTTTGATAAAACCGCTAAGTTACTTGGCCTTGATTATCCTGGTGGTCCCTTATTAGCGAAACTCGCTGATAGCGGTGAGCCAGGCCATTATAGTTTTCCTCGACCAATGACCGATCGTCCGGGTTTGGATTTTAGCTTTAGTGGCTTAAAAACCTTTGCGGCAAATACAATCAGAGCTGCTAATGATGACCCCCAAACTCGTGCAAACATTGCCTATGCGTTTCAAGAAGCAGTGGTCGATACGCTCATTATCAAATGCCGACGAGCACTAAAACAAACGGGGTTAAAACGTCTAGTGATCGCAGGTGGGGTCAGCGCCAATCGCCAATTGCGCAGCGCATTGCAAGATATGATGGTAAAGATGAAAGGTGAGGTATTTTATCCGCGAATGGAATTTTGTACCGATAACGGAGCCATGATTGCTTATGCGGGGATGCAACGTTTGAAGGCTGGAGAAGTAGAAGGCTTAGCAACTAAAGCGCAGCCAAGGTGGTCGTTAGAATCGCTCAGTGCCCTATAAATTACGATCTTTTATTTTAGGCTCTTGACCTTTCAATAGCCTGATTAAATTACTTCTGTGTTTAAACAGTATCAGTAATGAAAGCATGGCAACAGGTAAGGCATACTCAGCTTTGATATACCAAGTAAGCAGTGGAGCTAAAGTGACAGTAACGATAGCGGCTAAAGATGAATAGCCGCTAATAAACAAAATACTCAACCACACTATGATGAGTAAAGCAGATAGATCCAAGCCGATTGGTAAGAATGCACCAAAGGCGGTGGCTACGCCCTTACCGCCAGAGAAATTAAAGAATAACGGGAAAATATGTCCTAAGCAGACAGCGATTGCCACAAGCCCTAACTCTACCGGCGCCAAATTTATAAAGTAAGCCCCCCAGACCATTACGGTCCCCTTTAGTACATCAAAGACTAAAACCAATATTGCCGGTATCTTGCCCGCTACGCGCAGAACATTTGTTGCGCCTGGATTGCCTGAACCTTGGGTTCTGGGATCAGGGGCGTTAAAAATGTGGCAAATGATGATCGCGCTTGATACAGAGCCTAACAAATAGGCGCAAGCAATAATCAAAATCGTCAATCCTGTCATATACTTGTCTTGGGCAAAAAGGTTACAATTTGACAAGAATATATGAAAGCTCAATAAAAAACAGTGCGGATCACCTATGGACAAAATTTATATTGAGGGCTTAGAAGTATTCTCATTAATAGGCGTATATGACTGGGAAAGAGTCGCAACCCAGCGTTTGTTAGTCGATATCACGCTTTTCACCGATTTATCAAAAGCGGCTTTGTCCGATAATGTTGGCGATACACTGAATTATGCTGATGTGGCCAATTGTGTCGATAAACTAGCTAAAAGCAGTGAATTTGAGCTAATAGAAGCCTTAGCTCATGCTATGTTAAAAGCCATCTTTGCACAATTTCCAGTCACAAAAATAACCCTCAAGCTAAGCAAGCCCGATATTTTAGATAATGCACAAAATGTTGCAGTAGAACTTACTCGGGAAAATCCAAATTGATCCAGAGTAACGCAATGCCACATACCATCTATATCAGTATCGGAAGTAATATAGAGCGTGAAAAATACACCAAAGCGGGTTTGCAGGGGCTGTATGAAAATTTTGGTGAGCTGTTGCTATCTCGTGTATATGAAAGTGAATCGGTAGGCTTTCAAGGTAGTCATTTTTATAATCTCGTGGCCAAGGCGCAAACGAACATGAGCATTGAAGCCGTGTGTCAGGTGCTCAAGCTGATAGAAGACCAAAATAAGCGAGAACGAAGCACTGAAAAATTTTCACCGCGTACGCTGGATTTAGACCTGCTGTTGTTTGACAAAGTAATCAGCAATGATTCAGTTGAATTACCTCGCCCCGAGATACTCTATAACGCTTTTGTATTGCAACCTTTAGCCGAAATTGCGCCGCACGACATTCACCCCATTGCAAAAAAAACGTATGCCGTTTTATGGCAAGAATATGATAAAACACAACAACACCTTTGGCCGATTGAATTTAACTGGAGACCGCTTTAAACATGACTTTATTTGAAATTATTATTTTGGCCATTATTCAAGGTTTAACTGAATTTTTACCTATTTCTAGCTCTGCGCATTTGATTTTACCCTCAGCGGTTTTGGGCTGGCATAATCAAGGATTGGCCTACGATGTGGCGGTTCATGTGGGGAGTTTACTCGCTGTAATGATCTACTTCAGACAAGACATTGTTAGATTACTAAGCGCATGGTTTACCCATGGCTTTAGTCAACAGCAAAGTACTGACAGTAAATTAGCATGGTGGGTAATACTAGCCACTATTCCTGCCGTAGTATTTGGTTTTTTACTGAAAGACTTTATCGAAGTCTATGCTCGAAGTGCCTTAGTCATCGCCATCACAACGATTGTTTTTGGTTTATTGCTTTGGTACGCAGACAAAAAAGCCACCATGGATAAGACTATCGAACAAATCACTTGGAAAAATGCCTTAGTGATTGGTATCGCCCAAGCGATTGCTATTATTCCAGGCACGTCCCGTTCAGGTATCACCATGACTGCGGGCCTGATGTTAGGTCTTAATCGTGAAAGTGCAGCCCGTTTTTCGTTTCTATTGTCTATTCCAGTCATTTTAGGAGCGGGCTTACTCGCAACGCTTGATTTGGTACAAAGTCCCGATCCGGTACAATGGATGGAACTCTTAATCGGAGCGGTTTTCTCTTTTGTGTGTGCCTATACCTGTATTTACTTATTTCTTGCCTGGATATCACGTATTGGCATGTTACCTTTTGTGATTTATCGCCTTATTTTAGGTGTTTTACTCCTGATTTTTGTCTTTGTTTAACCTTAAGGAAAACAACATGAGCGAAACAATTTTTAGCAAAATTATCGACAAAAGCATACCGGCCGATATTTTATATGAGGATGAATTATCCTTGGCATTTCGTGATATTAATCCACAGGCGCCGATTCACTTTTTAGTGATCCCTAAAAAAGCCATCGCCACTATTAACGATATTGAAGAACAAGATAAAACAGTAGTAGGGCACTTATATTGGGTCGCGGCTAAACTAGCCTCAGAACTTGGTTTTGCTGAGCAGGGCTACCGCGCTGTGATGAATTGCAACGAAGATGGTGGTCAAACGGTCTATCACATTCATTTACATGTTCTTGCTGGCAAGCCACTAGGATGGCCGCCTTACCAAGA
>NZ_JANQVQ010000048.1:49501-63051 GCF_030730205.1 Paraglaciecola sp. | reverse complement strand
AGCTATTGGTAATCAAACTCGTTGTCAGCTGGGGCTAATAAGTCATCAGCACCGTTAAACAAGTTAGTTTTATAACTGTCTTTGCGGGGTAACAAACGCTTGATGTAAAAAGCGCAAGTATTGTGTTTACCCTGTTTAATACTTTCATTGCTCGACCGTTCGGCACTGTCTGCCATACTTAGCCATAACACGCCTAACAAGGCATATGCGCTGTAATTCATGTAATCATAAGCCGTGCCAGCCAAATCAACCGCGTTTAACGCTAATAACTGCTCTGAAGTGGTCAGCCATTCCGTTAGTATGGCTTGCGCTTGTGATTGTGCGTGAGGTGCTTGAATAGCATCAACCAATTTGGCGAATACCCTGTAAGTGGCTTTTAGCATTACACCTTTGTCTCGAGCAAGTTTGCGTGAGATCAGGTCAGCGGCTTGAATACCGTTGGTGCCTTCATAAAGCTGGGCAATACGGCTGTCGCGCATCAATTGCTCCATACCCCATTCGCGAATATAACCGTGGCCACCGTAGACCTGAATACCAAGGCTACTGACATCGGTACCCATGTCGGTCATGAAACCTTTACAAATTGGCGTTAAAAACGCGATGACTTTAGCGGCTTCATGCTTGTGTTCTTCATTACCAAACTTCTCGATATCCATTTGTTGAGCATAGAGATAAGCTAAAGCGCGGGAGCCTTCGGTAAGAGCTTTTTGGGTTAATAACATTCTGCGCACATCAGGTTGAAACATGATGCTATCGGCTTTTTTGCTTGGCTCTGCAGCGCCATCAGGGGCGCGCGATTGCAAGCGTTCACGGGCATAGGCTAATGCACCTTGAAAAGACGCTTCAGCTACGCCCAAACCTTGTAGCCCAACTTGAAAACGGGCATCGTTCATCATGGTGAACATGCAGGCTAAGCCTTTATGTTCACTGCCGACTAACCAACCTTTTGCTCCGTCAAAATTCATTACACAGGTAGGGCAAGCTTTAATACCCATTTTCTTTTCAATACTGCCTACCGATAGGGTATTACGCTCACCTAACTGGCCATTATCATCCACTAAAAATTTAGGTACCAAAAATAGGCTAATACCTTTAACGCCTTCGGGGGCATCAGGTAAACGAGCTAGTACCAAGTGACATATATTGCTGCTCCAGTCTTGATCACCACCAGAGATAAAGATTTTGCTGCCCGATATATTGTAGCTGCCATCTTCATTAGGTTCGGCTTTGCTGCTGAGCAGACTTAAATCAGTACCCGCATGAGGTTCAGTTAGGCACATGGTGCCGGTCCATTCACCACTAATTAGCTGACGCAGGTATTTTTGTTTTAGAGTATCGCTACCGTGTTTGGTAACGGCTAAGACCGCACTTTCGGTGAGCATACAAATCAAGCGCCAGCTTAAATTAGCTGAGTTGAGCATTTCGTGTACCGGAATCGCCATGGAGTTAGGCAGATCTTGCCCGTCGTAGTCAGCGCTGCCTAGCATGGCATTCCAGCCATTGGCGATGTAATCCTGATAGGCAGCGGCAAAACCATGTGGAGTGCTTACGTTGCCGTCTTGTAATTTACTGCTTTGCTCATCGCCTTCGCGATTGAGAGGAGCAATCACTTCTTCAGCAAATTTGGCGCCTTGATTGAGGATTTCGTTGACCAGTTCTTGATCAAAATCTTGCTGACCTAGCGCCTGATAGTGGTCGCATATGTTCATCCAATCATGCAGTAAAAATTGCATGTCAGTTAATGGGGCATGATATTGCGGCATAAATATACTCTTTATTTGTTAACTACTCCGACCAGTATAGCCGATTTTATAGTTAACTTGCGGTAAAGTAACGAATATTTGGTATAAGTTAAGGTGATACTTGTATTCACACAGGTTATGCTTGAATCGCAAAAGCGCGATCCTATTGACCCTTATTGAATAGGCTTCTGATCAATATTAGATCACTTTTTTCTGACCATTGAGATTCTGGAGTCAAATTAGGATCAGCAAAACTAATATTGACCACCTTGCGATGGGCCCAGTCGGGCACAGGAAGATCTTGAGTTAGGGTGTCAAACCCATTGGATAAAGCGCAGCTGTATATGTGTTTGTTGTCGGGGGCAATGTCGAGAAGTTGTCCTACTTCAACGTTTAAACCAGTGCTTTGCCAAACGGCTTGATGTGCAGTGCATTGTGCTGACATCTTGTTGTTTTTATGACCAGTGGGTAATTGCCATCCGTTTTTGTTTTTTAATTTAAGTACTAATACTGAGGTGTTTGATGTTATCAAGCAGCTTGCGGGTGCGGCTGGTGCTGGTAGTGTGTCTTTATCTATCCTGCACATGGGCTCAGCCACTTGCTCTTTAGCGCAGGCGCTGAGTAATAGAATGCTTAGTAAAAAAATAAATAATCTTAAAAACAAAGAAAAGCGTATCCCATGATGCTTGTTGGGGCTGATTATAGCCTATGAGTTGTTTGGGATCAGCAACGCTCACGTGTAGTGGCTACACATAAATAACGTTAGACAATTGTTATCACATTTTATAGGTAAAACATGTTGAAAGGATTAAAGTTCTCACCTCTATTTATAGCGGCTGTAGCATTCATAGGCTTAGTGGTTTATTTGTATCTTCCAAAAGAAGAAACACAAGAAGCGAAAGGCCAGTCACTGACTCCTGTAACCGTTCATGTGATCAAAACAGAACCATTTCCCATTACTATCGAAGCACTGGGTACCGCCAAGGCTAATGAATCTATTGCATTAACGGCACAAACCACCGATATCGTGCAAAGTGTTAATTTTGATGATGGTGATATCGTAAAACGTGGGCAGTTGTTACTGACCTTAAATGATAATGAAGAAAAAGCGCGATTAAACGAATTAGACATTAACTTACAAGAAGCAAAACGCCAATTAACCCGAATTACTAACCTAGCCAAAGAAAGCGCAGCATCCGAGCAATTACTAGACGAGCAACAAGCGAAGGTAAAAGCCCTAAAAGCGCAAATGGACGTTGTTACCTCACAGTTGAATGAACTAGAAATTCGAGCGCCGTTTGATGGTGTTCTCGGTATCAGGCAAGTGAGTTTAGGCGCCTTGCTTAAACCAGGTGATATGGTAACCACCTTAGATGATATTGCTGTTGTTAAGCTAGATTTCAGTATTTCTGAGTCACACTTGCCTACCGTTGCTATCGGACAATTAATTAGAGCAACGTCGGTTGCGTATCCTGGTGAGTTGTTCGAGGGCAAAATTACCAGTATTGCATCACGAGTCGATCCCATAACTCGTTCAATCCCTATTCGCGCCAATATTAATAATCAAGCTTTAAAATTGCGCCCAGGCATGCTTATGCAAGTTGTGCTGCAAAAAACCGTATTACAAACATTAGTGTTACCTGAACAATCCTTAGTGCCCGTGGAAGATAAACAATTTGTATTTGTGGTGGTTGATGGTGCCGTGGTGCGCAAAGAAGTAGTGGTAGGTAAACGTAAACCTGGTTTTGTGCAAATTGAATCTGGTTTAAAAGAAGGTGATCAAGTCGTGGTTGAGGGTACATTGCGCTTGCGAGATGGCTCAAAAGTGCGGGTTTTATCGACTAGTAATAACGGAGAGTAAAACATGTTACTTTCAGATATTTCGGTAAAACGTCCGGTTTTTGCCTCCGTTGTTAACTTACTGCTGATTGTCTTCGGGATTGTTTCCATCACCTTATTATCATTGCGTGAATATCCCGATATCGACCCACCTATAGTGTCTATTAATACTAACTACCCTGGCGCGTCAGCGTCTATTATTGAAACCCGCATTACTCAGCTCTTAGAAGATCGCATCAGTGGAATTGAAGGGATCAAGAATATTTCATCTAGCAGCCGTAACGGCCGTTCTTCTATTACCATCGAGTTTAATTTATCCCGTGATATCGATGCGGCGTCAAATGATGTGCGTGAGCGGGTCAGCCGAGCACTAAATAATCTGCCCGATCAAGCAGAGCCACCAGAGGTATCAAAAGCAGGCTCTGATGAAGACGTCATTGTTTGGTATAACTTGCGCAGCGATAGCTTGTCTGTGCTTGAACTGACCGATTACGCTGACCGTTTTATTGTTGATCGTTTATCAGTGGCAGAAGGCGTAGCCAATATTCGTTTAGGTGGCGGACGCAGCTATGCAATTAAAGTGTGGCTTGATCGTAACGCGATGGCGGCTCGTCAAATTACCGTTGCTGACGTAGAAAGTGTTATTCGTTCTGAAAATGTCGAGTTACCCGCGGGCGAAGTGGAATCGGTAAGCCGTGACTTTGAGGTAAGGGTTGCCCGTAGCTTTTTGACGCCCGATGATTTTGCCAATTTAACCATTAAAGCCAATGCTGATGGTTACTTAGTGAAATTAGGCGAAATCGCTCATGTTGAACTGGCCGCCGAAGACGACGAAGCAGAGTTTCGTGGTGGCGGTGTCAATATGATTGGTTTGGGTATTTCTAAACAATCAAAGGCCAATACCCTTGAAGTGGCGCGCGCAGCGAAAAAAGCCATTCAAGAAATTGAAGCCACCTTACCCGATAACATTTTTATTGTGCCCAGTTATGATTCGTCGGTGTTTATTGAGGCATCGATCAACGAAGTATATGAAACCCTCGCTATCGCAGTACTGATGGTGGTGTTAGTTATCTACGTATTTTTAGGTAATATTCGCGCCACCTTGATCCCAGCGGTGACCGTGCCTGTGTCATTAGTGGCAGCGTTTATCGTGATGTACGCCTTAGGTTTTTCTATTAACTTACTCACCTTGTTAGCCTTGGTGTTAGCTATCGGTTTAGTGGTAGATGATGCCATCGTGGTACTTGAAAATATCACGCGGCGCATAGAATTGGGTGAACCCCCTTTATTAGCTGCTTATCGAGGCGCACGAGAAGTTGGGTTTGCGGTAATCGCTACCACCTTAGTGCTGATTTCGGTCTTTGTACCCTTAGTTTTTTTGGAGGGAAACATTGGCCGCTTGTTTACTGAATTTGCTCTGGCAATTGCTGCCGCTGTGGCGTTTTCCAGTGTTACGGCACTCACCTTATCACCGATGTTGTGCTCGTTACTTTTGAAAAAGCGCACTAGTACCTCCGGTTTTTCACATTGGGTTGATCATAACTTCAAAAAAGTAGAACACCGCTATTACCAGAGTTTACAAGGCAGTATTCATCAAAAATGGTGGATGCTGATACTTGTTGTTACCAGTATTGCGGCGCTGTATCAATTAGCGAATTTGATCCCCAGCGAGCTCGTCCCGAAAGAAGACAGACGTAACTTCTTTATCCAAGTGCAAAGTGCTGAAGGGGCAAGTTTTGAGTCTAACTCAGCCAATGTGAAAAAAATTGAAAGTATCTTGCTGAAGTATCTCAGCGCTGGTGAAGTAGAAAGGGTTTTGGTCAGAACACCCGGTTGGGGCGGCTCTGCAGGAGTGGGGATTGTTGGTATGCCTATGCACGGTGACGATCAGCGCTCTACGTTTGATGTAATGGATGAAGTCAGTGCAGAGATATCAGAAATTCCAGACATTCAAGCCTTTGCGATTATGCGCAGCGGGATTGCTGGAGGCGGTTTAGGACGGCCAGTACAATTTGTATTACAAGGTAATACTTACGAAGACTTGGTCGCGTGGCGCGATATCGTGATTAACAAAGCCCGAGAAAACACTAAGCTGGTGCGAGTGGATTCTGATTACAAAGAAACGTGGCCGCAGCTATTAGTGAATATCGACAAAGACCGTGCTGCCGACCTTGGGGTGTCGTTCAGTGATATTGGACGCACCTTAGAAACCATGTTGGGACAACGACGGGTTTCTACCTTTCTTGACAGGGGGCAAGAATATTATGTGATTATGGAAGGCGCAGAAGAAGATTATCGTAGCCCGCAAAGTATTGAAAATATTTATGTGCGCTCATCTACCACCAACCGTTTAATTCCGCTGGATAACTTGGTTAGCGTAGAAGAGCGGGCGACATCCTCTACGTTAAATCGTTACAACCGTATGCGTAGTATTACCATCAGTGCCAATTTAGCCGATGGTTATACAGTGGGTGATGCACTCGCGTATTTGCGCAATGTGGTTAATACTGAATTACCCAGTGAAGTATCTATTGATTACAAAGGTGAGTCGCAGCTTTATCAAGAATCAGGCAGTTCAATTTTGTTTATTTTTGCCTTAGCGCTGGCCATTACTTATTTGGTATTAGCGGCGCAATTTGAAAGTTGGATCCACCCTTTGGTGATTATGCTCACAGTTCCTATGGCGCTAGTTGGGGCCTTAATCGGCTTGTACTTTGCAGGCATGACCATGAATATTTACAGTCAAATAGGGCTCGTGATGCTGATTGGTTTAGCGGCGAAAAATGGCATACTCATTGTTGAATTTGCGAATCAGTTACGTGATGCAGGTTTTGAATTTGAAGAAGCGTTGCGCCGTGCGGCAACTCAACGTTTACGGCCAATTGTGATGACGGGTTTTACTACCGTGTTTAGTGCCTTGCCGCTAGTCTTTGCCACGGGGGCAGGAGCAGAAAGTCGCACGGTAATTGGTATGGTTATTTTTGCTGGTGTTTTGTTATCCGCTTTTATGACCCTGTACATTGTGCCTACTGCTTACTACTGGTTAGCTAAAAATACTCGCTCGCCAAATGAGTTAAGTCATCGACTTGAAAAATTAGAAGCTGAAGTACCCTATAAACGGGGCGAATTGGAATAATACCGAGCTGTTTTAGCGAGGCAAAAAAAAAGGGGCTGATGAAATGCATCAGCCCCTTTTTCATAGCAGTAAACTTTTAGTTAGCCGCCGCGTATTCTTCCGTTTCGCGCCATACACGCAATAAATTGCCGCTTAAAATTTTCACAATGTCGGCATCGCTGTATCCACGGTCAAGTAAACCTTGTACTAAGTTAGGATAGGTCGAGACATCTTTTAAGCCGACAGGTAAGGTATCGCCTACACCATCATAATCAGAGCCAATACCAACATGATCGATACCAATCAGTTTTACCACGTGGTCAATATGATCTAATACGGTTTCAAGTGTGGCAAAAGGCAGTGGATTTTTTTCAGCATAAGTTTTAGCAAAGGTTTGACTGGTGGCACTGTCTGCGCCTTCTTGTTCTTCCACTTCTTTACGCTTTTTACTGAAAGCATCACTCCAAGTGCGAGCCATTTTACTGACAAAGGTTGAACCAAAGTTAATTTGAATTACGCCGCCATTCTTACCCAAGGCTTTAATCATGTCGTCATCCATGTTGCGCTCAAACCCTGGAGTAAACGCCCGTAACGATGAGTGAGAGGCAATAAGCGGTACCTTAGAAATTTCCACTGCTTGATAAAAAGCATCATCGGATACATGAGAAATATCCACTAAAATCCCCATTTTGTTCATTTCAACCACAAGCTCTTTACCAAAAGGGCTGAGTCCCTTCCATTGACGGCGAATATCATAAGACGAGTCTGAAATATGGTTACTTTGTGAGTGAGCAAGGGTGATGTAACGAATGCCGCGATCATAAAAATGTTTGAGGTTATCTAAGCTACCTTGAATGGGCGAGCCATTTTCCATGCCCATGGGTAATGAGATTAAACCTTGCTTAAATTGCTGCTCTACGTCGGCAGTGGATTTTGCAATGGCGAATTTTTCGGGTGCACGACCTACGATAGCCTCAACGTAATCAATGAGCTTATCTGCCAAGGCGGTTGATTCGGGTGAACTGTCTAAGCTAGCAGGCACATAAATTGACATAAAAGGGGCATTTAATCCGCCTTGTTTGGCCCGCGGATAATCAAAATCGCCTTTCTCGGTCGCTTGAGTCACATCTTCCCAGTGTTTATTTAAACGGTAAGGCACGTCAATGTGGGTATCAATCAGGATGTTGTCGTAAGCTAATTTTTTGGCTTTTTCAGACGCCACGTAAGCCGTGTCTGCAATGGCGGATGAACATAGCAAGGCACTGGTCATTGCTAGATACAAATACGAAGATTTGAACATGTGGTTTTTCCTTTTTTTATAGATTGCGGCTTGTTTGTTGCTGCATTTTTCTGTCGGTATTACTGTATCAGAGCACAGCTTATTTTGTCTCTTTTTGTGCTCACAATAGGATTAATTTTCGCCATGCAGAAACACAAAAGCCCGATAAATCGGGCTTTTGGTTGAGGCTTAATTGAGCCGCTGACTCACATTGCCGTTAGTTGAAAAATCAAACTACTTTGAGGGGTAAGCAAGGGCAGTTGCAAACCTAATTGCATTAATAATTCACCACTAAATACTTGTCCGTCAATATCAGGCAAGTTAGTTTTGAAATTAAATAAGGCAGATTTTGGCCAATTGTCAGATAACTTTAGCGGCCAAATGACATCGAGTTTATAGTGGTTTTCCGCTTTCAATCCAGCAAACAAATATTGTTCTGGCAAGGTGTAAGGGGGGCATTCTATAAGGCTATATGAAAATAAAGCATGAGACTTGTTTTCGGCGACGATACCAAGGCCGTGCATGTAGGCAGGCAGCTCTAATCGAAATAAGTCACCCGAGTGTACTAAGTTGCGATGCTGTTTATACAAGGCAGTCATGGCCCTTAATTCTATTTGCTCACTGTCGGTCAATTCTCTTAAATCCATTTCCATGCCCATGTGACCAAATAAGGTAACAGAAGCACGCATTTCCATACTCAAATGACGATGAGTGATGTGGCAATCACGGGGACCCACGTGTGAGCCCATTAGCTCAGGCGGAAAGAAATAAGAAAAGCCTTTTTGAATTTTTAAGCGCTCGAGAGCGTCGTTTGAATCAGACGTCCAAATCCGGTCAGTGTGTGCCAATACGCCGAAATCTGCACGGCCGCCACCTGAAGCGCAACTTTCAATTTCGACACTGGGATGATTGGCCTTTAAGGCCGCAACCAACTGGTAAAAGGCTTGGGTTTGACGATGAATAGCTGGTTTACCCTTAGCATCACCCGGGTGATTAATATCCCGATTCATATCCCATTTTACGTAGCTAATGTCATATTCGCTAAGCAAGCTATCTAAACGCTCAAATAAATAGTTAAAGACTTCTGTGCGGGTGAGGTCGAGCACTAACTGATTGCGAAAACCCAATTGGGCATTACCTTCACAACTGAGTACCCAGTCAGGATGAGCCCGAAATAAGTTGCTGTTGGGGTTAACCATTTCAGGTTCAAACCATAAACCAAATTCTAAGCCTTGGGCCTTTACATGGTCAATTAACGGGCCGAGGCCATCGGGATAAAATGCGTGATCCACATACCAATCACCTAAGGCTGCGGTGTCGTCATTTCTATCAGTAAACCAGCCATCATCCAATACAAAACGTTCAGCGCCCAGATTACTGGCCCGCTCGGCCAACTCTTTCAGGGTGGTCATGTCATGTTTAAAATAAATACCTTCCCAAGTATTGTAATGCACGGGACGAGGTTTGTTCTTTACTTCGGTGCGAATTAAGTGTTGGCGCACATAACGATGATATTGTTGAGATAGGCCCGACAAACCTTGGTCAGAATAACAGGCATATAACACAGGGCTGCTATAACTCTCACCATGCTGTAGTTGAATTTCGCCGGGTAACAATAACTCGCCTAGCTGCACATAAGCCCGTCCATCAGCCATTTTTTCGGCTAAAATTTTGTGATTACCGCTCCACCCCAGATGAAAACCAAAGGCTTCGCCCACTAATTCCGTGGTGGCTTTGCTACGCATAATGAGGCCGGGGAAGGCATCGTGGGAAGTCCGTCCTCGGCGATTTTCTCTAGCATAGGCGCCAAAGTGCAAGTCTTGTTCGTGAGTATGAAATTCACCAGCCCAATGTCCTTCAAAACCAATGATATGCCCAAATGGGCTAGCGATTGGCAAGGTTGCTGCAGCACAAGCATGAATGGTGATTGGATTTTTGTGTAGGTTTGATACTTTACTGCTTATGCTCAATACATCGGTCGCCGGATCAAGCACTATCGTGTGTTCCAGCTCGATTTGTCGGTCAATATCTAAACTGACAATGGTGTAGTGATGGTCGTTGTGCTGCACGATATTTCTGATCGTCGGTGCCAGTGACCATTGGTCACCATTGCCTGATACGCTCAATCCTGGATGGCCGGTAAAGCCTTGACCTTGAGTAGGACTTAAAGTTAGAGGGACCTCATTCATAGGAGAGGCTGGTGCCTCTTGTCTTTGTCTCAATAGGCTCGTCATTTTAGGCGATATAACTTGATTGAGTTTTTTACGCCAATACACCACTTGTGGCGCGCCTAATTGGCAGTCAATAACCACGCTCGATTTGCTGCCAGTTAATACAAGTAATGATGAATAGGATAAAGCCATATTGATTTAACCTTAGTTGGATGAACTTACCAATCGGTGACTGTTATAGACCATGAATGTTCAGCAAGGACACAAGATACATTCTTCTTTTATGCTACGGGTTTATCTGCAAACAGTAATGAGAAGCGCATTAGTGTGATGTATGAATGCCGCGCATTTGATAATTAAAAAGAAAATATGTCAACACAAACGAACAATACCGAAACTACGCTTTGATAAAGGTAATGCCATTTTGTTTGATAATATCTTGTATATCATTGGGAGGTAGCTCATCACTCACTAGGTAGTCTACTTGTGATAGATGACCTTGTTTGACCATGGCGCAGCGATCAAATTTACTGGCATCTGCCGCTAAAATAACTTTACGAGAATTTTTCAAAATCGCCTGAGAGACCTTTACTTCTCTAAAATCAAAGTCAAGTAAGGCGCCATCAGCACTAATACCACTAATACCTATAATGCCGTAATCCATTTGAAACTGGCTGATAAAGTCACAGGTGGCCTCGCCAATAATACCGCCATCGCGATAGCGCACTTCACCAGCAGCAATAATGACACTGAAATCTTCTTTGGCAGATAACAAGGTTGCAACGTGAATATTGTTGGTGACGATATGCAGGTTACGGTGATTGATCAGCCGAGAAGCCACCATTTCAGTCGTGGTACCTATGTTGATAAATAACGAAGCACCGTCGGGTATCATATTAGCAATGGCATCTGCAATACGCTCTTTCACCCCTTTATTGTATGTTTTTCTATCTTGGTAGGGGGTGTTTTCCCAGCTGGCATTAATACCAGCTCCGCCGTGATAGCGGCTAATTAAGCCGGCTTCAGATAATTGGTTTAGATCCCGTCTTATGGTTTGAGGCGTTACATCACACTCTTGAACTAAATCATCTATTGACATAAAGCCGCGCTGCTTAATTAAGCTAACAATCAATTCACTTCGACGGGTTTGGTTCATTATGACAGCCTTATTTTTATTATTAACTAGAGTGTATTACATTTGAGATGCTAGTTAGCTACTAATCATTATATTTTCATTTGCGAAAATTCGTATGTTAATTAATTGTCAATGCGAAAGTAAAGCGAATAACCGTTTTTGCATGAAACAACCCCAAAGCCACCTACTTTTTGACAACAGCAATATAAATCCTATGCATTTGTATCGTTGATGCCTTCGACGACTATCCTTTGATTAAACCAATTAAAAAAATGCAAGGGAATATATTTTACAGTCCCCTGTTTGTATTGTTTCCATCGTTTTTTTCAGACGAAAACGCCCCCGCAAAACAGTGCTAAAGTATTGATTAGTCGTAATAATCCTAATAATAGTATTATTGTTGTATTTTTAAATATTCGAAAGTAAACGAAAATGAGTGAAGTTGATGGGTTAATTGCTTGTTAATACTTGTGATTCATTATTTTGCTTTAAAATCAATTGTTTATATTTTTATTTGCTTGGTATTCGCGCAATTTATTGTAAACCATTTGTTATTGTTATTGAGCGAAAGTGAATATTGCTGTATAAATATCGAAAATTTAGGATGCGTTAAATTTTACAACCAAAGAGAAAACACATGACACACAAAACAAAACAAATGGAAAACTTTACGAAGCGTTCTCTTCTCGGTATGGCAGTCGCAACTGCCTTATATTCAGGAGCGACCTTGGCACAAGAAGTGAACGAGCCAGCTGCAGATGATGTAGAGGTGATTGAAGTACGTGGTTTAATCAGCAGTCTTAAGCGTTCTTTCTCAGACAAAAAAGAAGCATTAATTGTATCTGATGGTATTGCTGCTGAGGATCTAGGTAAGTTTCCTGATCAAAACGTAGCTGAATCCTTGCAACGTATTACCGGTGTTGCTATCGACCGTAGTGGTGGTGAAGGTCAATTGATCTCAGTGCGTGGTTTCGGGCCACAATTTAACTTGGTTACCGTTAACGGTCGTCAAATGGCATCTGAGCGCGCAGGTCGTGAATTCAGCTTTGATACTTTGGCTTCTGAGTTAATTGCTGGTGCAGACATCTATAAAACCTCTAATGCAGCAAACCAAGAAGGGGGAATCGGCTCTTATATCAATTTAAAAACTGCGAAGCCATTCGACCTTGACGGCTTTAAAGCAGTAGGCAGCGTAAAAGCAACTTATGACAGTCTGTCTGAAAGCACTACTCCTGCTTTTTCTGGTTTAGTCAGCAACACCTTCATGGACGACAAATTAGGTGTATTAGCGTCATTGTCGGTACAAAAGCGTGATGCACAAATTAACCAAGCAGATACCCGTGGTTTCTACCGCGTAGACCGTATTCAAACTAACGATTTTGATGCTGCAACTAACACGGGTAAAGAAGCCTTCAACGTGTGGGTTCCTCGTAACCTTGATTTAACTTCAAACGAAGAAGATCGTACTCGTACCAGTGGTACTTTGGTTGTGCAATATGCAGCAAGCGATGAATTGACCATCACCTTTGATGGGATTTATTCAAAGTTTGAAGTTGAATCGCAAGTAAGCAACTATGCAAACTGGTTTACACCTGGCAACTTCCGAGATTTTGAAGTTGATCCGTCAACTGAAACAGTCACTTATTGGTCTCACAACGCCTTTGACGACCCAATGGGGCAAGGTTCTGGTGCAACTGACTTTGTGCAACAAGGTTTAGACCGTAATGTTAAAATTCAAGCCTTTGGCTTTAACGCCGATTGGGATTTAACTGACCAATTAAACGTTGATATCGACATCTCAACTTCAAAAGCAGAAGATTTAAGTGGTGATCAAAGCCGCGTATTTACCGTAATGGGCTATGCCAATGGTTATACTTATGACTTCACTGGCGGTGGCGACTTACCAGCATTCTCTTCTGATGGTATTGACGGACCGTTCACTCAAGCTGATTCAAGTAAATTGCGTGCTCACTATGTCGAGCGTGGCGGTGATGAGCGTGTTGATGAAATCACTGAAATGCGTGCAGATTTTACTTACACACCTAACAGCGATACCTTCACTCAACTACGTTATGGGTTGTATACACAGGATAGAACTAAGTCAGCCAAGGTATTTCAATCACCTAGCTTACCTAACTGTTTCTACTGTGGGTATGGCTTAGATGTGCCGGATGATTTAGCGTATTTGGTGTCTCCAAATGGTTGGTTTGATGGTATCCCATCTTCTTTCTTCGGTTACAATGTTGATGATTATCTTTCGTTTTTAGAA
>NZ_JANQVQ010000048.1:0-49401 GCF_030730205.1 Paraglaciecola sp. | reverse complement strand
TATCCCATCTTCTTTCTTCGGTTACAATGTTGATGATTATCTTTCGTTTTTAGAATCTGACGCAGCTATTACAGGTCAATCGGCTAACCGCGGTGAAGTTGCTGCTGATAATATTGCTGCGTTTGCTGCGCTAAATGGTTATACCCCTGTTGAGCTTGGTACCAGTTTTGAAATCGAAGAAGAAATCATGTCAGCCTACGCTGATTTTGTTTTCCAAGGTGATCTTGGTGATATGCCATGGACAGTGAATGTAGGCGTTCGTTATAGCGAAACAGATACAACTGCTTCGGGTAATCAGGCTACTTTACTTGATATCTCGCAAAATCCTTTAGACGGTACAATTCTAGATCAAACGTATATAGAAGATGAAAACGGTCAACGTGCTTCAGTGCCTATTTCTCTTAAAAATTCATACACGAATCTTTTACCTAGTGTAAACGTTAAGTTTGAAATTGAAGAAGACATGTTGTTGCGTTTTGGGTATTCAGAAACCATTACCCGTCCAACATTAGAAGCAATGCGTCCAGTAACCAATATTGGTACGACTCGTCCTGATATTTTACTAGCAAGTGGTGGTAACCCTTATTTAACGCCTTTCCTATCGACTAACTGGGATGTGTCATACGAGTGGTATTACGCTGATGCTAGCGCTGTGTCTATCGGTATCTTTAGCAAAGACGTAGAAGGATTCATCTCGGTAACGCCAGCAATTGAGGCATTCTCTCTTGCAAGCGGAAGTTATGACTTTTCTGTAAGCCGTCCGCGTAACGGTGCTAGTGCACAAGTTGAAGGCTTAGAAATGGCCTGGACACACACGTGGGAAAGCGGTTTTGGTATTCAAGCCAACGCAACTATTGTGAATAGCTCTAGTGATGATGGCTTCCAATTAGAAGGTCTAGGTGATTCACAAAACTTGGTCGGTTTCTATGAAAAAGATGGCTTCCAAGCACGTGTTGCCTTCAATAATCGTGAGTCATTCTTACAAACCTTACGTAATGGTGATACCGGTGAGCCTGAGTATGTTGATACTTATGGCCAGTGGGACGTAAGTGCGAGTTATGACATTAACGAAAACTTTACGGTTGTATTTGAAGGTATCAATATTACTGATGAGTACACTTCTAAGCATGGTAGTTTAGCTAGTCACTTCACTGAGCAAGTTCGTTCAGGTGCGCGCTACGCAGTTGGTGTTAGAGGTTCATTCTAGTAAGGTTATGCTTGTAAGTTAAAAAAGGGGATGTAATCCCCTTTTTTGCTTGGAGTTTAACAAGCAATTTGAAGGTAAAAACTTTGTCTGGTGTTATTAAACGAATTATTGTCCTTGGTGGTGGAACGGCAGGGTGGATAACTGCAGGCATTCTTGCAAAAAAACACGCTAGTCATTCAGCTGAACAAGGCATCAAAGTCAGTCTCATCGAATCACCTGACATTTCTGTGGTGGGAGTCGGTGAGGGCACTTGGCCAACTATGCGTAAAACCCTAGCGCAATTGGGCATTTCTGAAACACAATTTATGCGTGAATGTGGCGCTACCTTTAAACAAGCCAGTAAATTTGTTAATTGGATCACCGCTAATAACGATGTGTATTACCACCCGTTTACCGAACCGCAGGGCTTCAATAAAATCGATCCTGCGCCTTATTGGCAGTCGGCGGTTGATGCTACTTGCTCATTCTCTGAAGCTGTCAGTTTTCAGCAATACCTTTGCGAACATGGCCTTGCGCCAAAAACAATTGCCAATAAAGAATACGAAGTGATCGCCAATTATGGTTATCATCTCGATGCAGCTAAGTTTATTACCTTGTTACGAAAACATTGTGTGAGTCAGCTTGGTGTTGAGCATATTTGCGATACGGTAGAACGCATCGAGCAAGATACTAGTGGTGACATTAACGCGCTGCAAACCAAAGAGCATGGTATGCAAAAAGCGGATTTATTTGTTGATTGTTCAGGCATGCGCAGTGTGTTACTGGCTGATACATTAAAGGTGCCTTTTGTGCCCTGCGACGATGTGTTTTTAGCTGATACCGCATTAGCTACTCAAGTGCCTTATATCCAAGCTGATGATCCTATTGCTTGTCATACTATCGCAACGGCCCAAACAGCGGGCTGGATCTGGGATATCGGTTTGCAGCAGCGTCGTGGAGTAGGCTATGTGTATTCAAGCCAACATTGCTCTGAAGACGAAGCACGTAAAACGCTGGCTCAGTACATTGGCTGTGAAACAGTAGAGAATGCAAAGAAGATAAACTTCAAACCTGGGCACCGCGAGGTATTCTGGAAAAACAACTGCGTAGCGGTGGGATTAGCCGCTGGATTTTTAGAGCCTCTTGAAGCGTCTGCCTTAATGTTGATTGAAACGTCAGCTAACTTTATTGCTGATCAACTGCCCGCCAATACCGCATTAATGCCATTAGTGGCAAAACGCTTTAACACCATGATGTTGAAAAAGTGGCGTGGGGTGATTGATTTTCTTAAGTTGCATTATGCCTTAAGTGAGCGCACAGAACCTTTTTGGTTACAACATCGCCAAAGTCACAGCGTACCTGAGTCCTTAAAAGAGCTTCTTGCTCTGTGGCGTTACCGCTCACCCAATGAATATGATTTTACCGATAGCATGGAAGCATTTAGCGCTGCAAGTTATCAATATATTCTGTATGGAGTGGGTTTTAAGTCTGATTTTAGTCAGATGAAACATATCTATAAGCAAAGTGAGTTGGCTAAAAAACAATTGCAGATGACGCAAAAGCGTATCGAACAACTGAGATACACCCTGCCTACACACAGAGAGCTTATCAATAAAGTAAACACCTTAGGTTTTTCGAAACTTTAATACCCTCTGACGAGAGATAAACATGTCTAACTATGTACTACTTGATCCTGCTACCCATCAGGATATAAAAATAAAACCACACAGCAATTTTGCCTTTTCGAAACACCAGCATCACGCGTCATTAGTCGTGCATGAGTTTGGTGCGGCTGCAAGTAGTTTTCCAGTTGTTTATATGAAAGAGCCAACTCAGGGCCAGTTTCGGGCTGTTGCCTTATTGAGTTTACTGGCGGGTGAAAATGTATTTTTTACCGAACAAGAATGGTTAGCGGTGCATGTGCCTTCAGCCTATTTACGCCAACCTTTTGAGTTAGGAGCTGATCCTGCAAAAGAGAAAACGTTAACCATTTATATTGATGAGCAAAGTGATTACGTAAGTCAATCAGAGGGCGTGGCGCTTTTTCAAAATGGCGAAGCAAGCCAATTTTTGCAACAAGTACAAAATAAGATGGGCGAATACTATCAGCAAGAACAATTAACCCATCAATTTACCCAGAAGTTACTCGCCTTAAATCTGCTGAAAGAAATCGAGTTGGCTATAGAATTCGGTGATGGTAAAAAAACACGCGTTAAAGGTATTTATACCGTTGATGAAGAGACCTTGCGTCAGCTACCAGAAGCACAAGTATTGGAGCTTAATACGCAAAACTTTTTGCTCCCCATTCACGCCATTTTGTCTTCCCTTATTCAGGTAAATCGCCTGATTAAGCAACACAATCATCGTTCAGAAAATACTATTTTAGGCGTGCAAATGCGCGTTGCTGCAGAGGAATAAAAATGTCAGAGAATATGATTCAAGCTTTAGTCTTTGGCGCAGTAACGGCCTTTATTGGTTTATTAACCTACTTAAAATGTCGTGGCCATGGGCACAGTAAACAAAGCCAAAACAAAGAATACTTTTTAGCGGGTGGCGGATTAACCTGGGTATTTGTTGCGGGCTCTATCACCCTGACCAATTTGAGTACGGATCAGCTTGTTGGTATGAATGGTAACCAGATGGCTTTGTTAGCTTGGTGGGAGTTTGCGGCCGTCATTGGTTTGATTATTTTAGCTAAAGTATTTATTCCGATTTACTACAAATATAACTGTACTACCACCACAGAATTATTAGAAAAACGTTACAACAACAAACATATCCGCGCGGTTATTGGTATGTTGTTTTTCTTAGGTAATGCATTGATTTATATGCCAGCGGTTATCTATTCTGGTTCATTATTTATGCAAACCATGTTCAATGTTGATATCCCGCTCATGTATATTGCAATTGCCTTTGCTGCCCTAGGTGCTATTTACGCTATCTTTGGTGGTTTACGTGCAGTTGCAGTGTCAGATACCTATTCTGGTGTATTGCTACTTACTATGGCTATTTTGGTGGTGTTTCTCTCTTTATACGCCATTGATTTCGACTTTAGTGGCATCCCTGCGGATCGTTTGACCTTAATTGGTGATGAAGACTCACCCTTACCTTGGCAAACCCTGTTAACCGGTATGATCTTTATTCAGATGTACTACTGGGGAACCAACCAAACCATTACGCAAAGAGCCATGGCTGCGCCCAATGTTAAAGAAGCGCAGAAAGGCGTATATGCAGCTGCGGTTATCCGTATCTTAATCGTTCCGGCCATCATTGTTTTGCCTGGCATTATCTCCTTTAAGTTATACGGTGATATCGGTGATGCCGCCTATGGACGTATTGTGGGAGACGTGATGCCTCTTTGGTTAACCGGTGTATTTGCTGCCGCTATGGCGGCGGCCGTGTTATCTACCTACAACAGCTTGTTAAACTCTGCTACAGCTTTGTATGTATGTGATATTCATGAAGCTTACTTTAATAAGAGCCCTAATGTGGCGCGTTTAAGTGGTTGGGTAACGGCATTGTTAACGATATTTTCATTAGTGTTAGTGCCGATATATCAACAAGCAGACAGCATCATCAATTTACTGCAACAACTTAATGGTCTACTGAGTATGCCAATATTGTCGATTTTTGTGGTGGGCTTGGTCTTTAAAGATGTTGATGCAAGAGCGGGCATTGCGGCAGTTATTTTTGGCGTATTGATGTATGGCTCTTTGACCTTTGAATTCTCACCCTTACATTCGTCTTGGCACTATATACATTTGATGCCTGTTACGTTGATCTCTTGTATTAGTTTTGCACTATTCATTAATAGATTCGTCTTTGGCCAACGCGCTAAGTTTGCGTGGGGTAGCAACGATGGAATGGAATTAGTGGGTAAAGAGTAATTGTTGGAATAGTATCGGAAACGCAATGAGCAACTTAAGAAAAAGTAATATTAGTAAATTGCCCCAAGGAACCTACGACGTCCTGATTGTAGGTGGCGGAATTAATGGGGCTGTGTCTGCTGCAGCACTGGCTGCGAAAGGGGTAAAGGTTGCTTTAATTGATAAAGGTGATTTTGCAGGCTTCACTAGCTCTAATTCATCTAATTTAGCGTGGGGTGGTATTAAGTACTTAGAAAGTTATGAATACGGTTTGGTCAATAAATTGTGCAAGAGCCGTAACCACTTGATGCGCAGTTATCCCTCAACGGTTAAAGAAATTCGCTTTTTGACCAGTATTCAAAAAGGCTTTCGTTTTCCTCCGCTGTTTATTTACATGGGTACCTTACTTTACTGGGTAATGGGGCGCTTTTTCACCAAAATGCCCAGTTACTTATCCGGTGATAAAATCAAGTCAATGGAGAGTGTGGTTAACACTCAAAATGTTGCTGGGGGCTTTGAATATTCAGACGCATATCTATACGACAACGATGCGCGATTTGTATTTAACTTCATCCGCTCAAGCATGAGTTACGGCTGTATCGCGGCCAATTATGTTGAATCACTTGGCTCTAAGCGTTCTGACGGTATTTGGCATACAAAAGCGAAAGATTGTATCTCGGGTCAAGAGTTTGAAGTTCGCTCTAAGGTGTTAATTAATGCCGCTGGCCCTTTTGTTGATCCCTTAAATGTGGTCAACAATGAGAAGACTGAACATCATCATGTTTTCTCGAAAGGGATTCATCTTATTGTGGATCGCATTACGCCAAGCAATAAAGTGTTAACCTTCTTTGCTGATGATGGCCGCTTGTTTTTTGTTATCCCTATGGGGCCTAAAACCTGTATTGGTACCACTGATACCCAAGTTGAAAGCCCCATAACCCATGTCACGGAAAAAGATAGGCAGTTTGTATTGGACAACGTCAACAAATTATTGGCTCTTGAAAAACCGTTGACCAAAGACGATATTATTTCTGAACGTTGTGGTGTGCGTCCCTTAGCGATAAAAGGTTCTGGAGGCAAGGCCGATTGGGTTCAGCTGTCTCGAAAACACGCCATTGATAGCCATGATGAACACAACTACATGTCTATTTTCGGTGGAAAGTTGACAGATTGTATCAACGTCGGAGATGAAGTAGCCGCTATCGTTGAGAAGTTTGGGGTGTCGTTACCCTACAATCATTACAAATGGTATGGCGAGCCCGACGACACAGTAAGAGATGAGTTTTTCCATCGCGCTAAGTTGATGGGGTTTGATAATTTGACGCCGCCTACCTCTTCAGAGCCTTTGACCTCTCGATTCTGGCGACGTTATGGACGCAATGCCATCAACATGTTAGAAAAAATTCGTGAGAACCCTGAAAAAGCAGAGCTACTTATCGAAAAGTCAGAATACCTGAGAGTTGAAATAGAGCATGCTGCTGAGCGAGAAATGGTGACTAAACTAGAAGACTTTCTCCGTCGGCGTTCGAAAATCTCTTTGGTGGTTCGAGATGAAGATATCTTGGGGGCGCCTGGTTTAGTTGAAGCCTGTGAAATTCTGTTTGGCAATGAGGCAAAAGCCAAGTTGCAAGAGTATAAAGACAGTATCTCTGCCCCATAAGGCGCGGCTCATGTTTATTGCTGCGCTATTGCACTGGTGAGGGTTTCGTTTTAGATTCAATCATCAGTGTTGATTACCGCTTCAGCGTCATTCAAACTGAAATGGAAGCAAAACAACAAGGCTTAATAGAAAGGAGTTCCTATGAATGATTTTGAAAATGAGGTTTCAAGGGTCGTCGTTGATCAAGATTCAAAAAATTTAGCACTACTGACTTGGATAGGTACGATATTTTTTGGCTTTATCCCTGGATTGGTGATGTATCTGGTTAAAAAAGACGATGCGTTTATTTGTGGTCATGCCAAAGAAGCATTGAATTGGTGTATCACGGCTGCTATTGGTTACTTTATCTGTTTTATTTTAACCATCATATTAATTGGCGCGTTGTTGTTTCCCGTGCTTGGTTTGTGCCATTTAATTTTTTGTGTTTTAGGCGCAATAAAAGCCTCTAACGGGGAATATTATTTAACGCCTTTCGCAATACGCTTAATCAAATAGGCTGATAAAAGAGGTGTTGAATAGATAAATTCAGCGCCTCATTTTGCTCATTTGCTACACGCACTTCGTTTGTATCACGTATTACTCTCTAAAAGTTCATTTTTTTAACCTAACTAAGGTTTTGTTTTTATTACTGAATTTAATTATGAATTGCAACGTCATGTGGCGTATGTAAATAAGCTGTAAGCATGGGGTGACAAAAGCCGGCAAATATAAGATACTTTTGGCCGTTTTTGCTAGGTTTGTCCTCTTGCAGATTGAATTAGTGACACGGATTAGTGGGCACGTCAAACATCTCCAGATTTCCATTTGTAGCAATTGAACAGAACGAATTACTTGGCAGCTCAGCAAATAGCCATCACAAACAAAATATAAAAGAGAAGTATTCCATGAACTATATCCCCTTAGATAAAGAAAAACATAAAGACCTTCGCGTTAATCTAAATCACGAATTTGCCCATGTAAAAGATGCCCATATCGCCGCTGCATCTTTGAAAGAATATGCGCAACTAGCTAGTTGTATGCCTATTGTGTTTGTGAAAGATCCTAAATCAGAAATTACTCACAGCGTGGTTATGTTAGGCACTGAGCAGAACGTTAACTTATACATGCAATCTGGTAAGTGGAGCGCGCACAGTGTGCCTTTAAATATCCAGCGTTACCCTTTTGATGTGCGTCCTGATGGCGACAAATTGGGCGTTTATATTGATGCGGACAGCCCTTTAGTGGGTAAAGAAGAAGGTGAATTGTTATTTACTGAAACGGGTGAAGCCAGTCCTTATTTAGACAATCGCCAGAAATTGTTGTCAGAGCTTGCCAATAGCGAAATGGCCACTCAACGTTTTATCAAGAAATTGATTGAATTGAAATTACTTGATCCTATCGTTTTACGTGTTCAATATGCCAGCGGCCAACAACGCAACATCAATGGTATGCAGAGCATCAGTGAAAAACGCTTGCATGAGCTGTCTGATGAGCAAACTCTTGAATTGCACAAAGCTGGTTTCCTTGGTGCCATTTATGCGATCTTATTATCACTAGGCCAACTAAACCGTTTAGTACAAATGTCTACCGAAGGTGAAACGCCGATTCAATCATTGCAACTTAGAATTGAAGAGCCTGCAAAAGAAGAAGCGACAGCGTAATTTTACGCCAGCCTCAAAAAACCAGTCTCCTGACTGGTTTTTTTATGTCCTTCCAACACTGAGTATCAACTCAGTTGATACTCAGTGACTGAATAAAAGCGTTGGCCTGGCGCTAGCTGCGCAGAGGGAAAGTGGCTTTGATTGGGAGAGTCTGGATAGAATTGTGTTTCAAAACACAATGCTCCGTTACCTTGATAGGCAATACCTTCTTTTCCTTTAGGCTCTGGCCCTAAGTAATTGGCTGTATAAAGCTGCATGCCCGGCATAGTGGTAAATACTTTTAAGGTTAGTCCTGCCGTTTCATCAATAGCAATAGCCGCAAGTGTGGGCTGCGCAGCGCCGGTGTTAAATCCGT
The DNA here is from genome assembly GCF_030730205.1 of Paraglaciecola sp. Taxonomy (GTDB): domain Bacteria; phylum Pseudomonadota; class Gammaproteobacteria; order Enterobacterales; family Alteromonadaceae; genus Paraglaciecola. The sequence continues at coordinate 40,694 of NZ_JANQVQ010000048.1, read as the reverse complement.
CTAAACACCAATTGTGATCATAGCCATTACCTATTTTTATCTGTTCATGTTCACTCGCTAGACCCTGCATAACGGGCGTCATCTTTCGTAAATCAAAGGGGGTATTATCCACCGCTAATAATTCGCCAGTTGGAATGGCATTCGCATCTGTTGGCGTGAAATAACTGGCAAACATCTGCACATGGTGATGGTTAATATTACCGCTCTGGTGGCCAGCAAGATTAAAGTAACTATGTTGAGTGGGGTTATACAAGGTAAGGTGATCCGTTGTCGCTTTGTATTCAATACGTAAGCTATTTTCTTCCGTTAGCGTATAAATGACTTCTGCATTGAGCTGTCCTGGAAATCCTTGGTCAGCGTCTTCACTGATAAGTTGTAAGCGTATGCTGGGGTTAAGGCCTTCGTTTATCACGCTGGTGTGCCAAACACGGCGATTAAAACCATCAGACCCACCGTGTAAACAGTTTCCACCTTGGTTAACATCGACCTGATAGGCCTTATTATCCAGCGAAAACTGTCCATGTTTTATACGGTTGGCGTAGCGCCCAACCAGCGCGCCAAGATAAGCTTGATCCGCAAGATAATCCTCTAATGAATCAAAGCCTAGAACAATATCTGTAGGTGATGCAGCCGATGTGGGTACTAACCAACGCCGAATAATGCCACCAAGATTAAGGATATCTATTTGCATCCCTTTACGATTGATTAAGCTTATTTGCTCAACTGCTTGACCATTTGGGAGTTGGCCAAAATGTGCTGTTTTGATCATGCTTGGAATCCTAAGGTGCTTTGCACCGCGCTTTGCCAACCTTTGAGAAGTCGCTCTCGGCTGGGACTGTCCATTGTAGAGGTAAATTCAACATCAACTTGATTCAGCAGGGTAAGTTCTTCAATTGAGTTATAAATACCAGCTTGTAAACCGGCAAGATAGGCTGCACCTAATGCGGTAGTTTCCATTAACTTAGGTCGCTCAACTGTGACATCGAGAATATTGGATAAAAACTGACACAACCAGTTATTGGCAACCATGCCGCCGTCAACCCTGATTTTCTTAATGGATACACCATCTTCGGCCATCGCATGCATTAAGTCAGTGGTTTGATAACAAACAGACTCAAGTGCTGCACGCACAAAATGCGCATTCGTGGTGCCACGTGTTAATCCATAAATTGCGCCCCTTGCATCTGGCGCCCAATGCGGGGCACCTAAACCAGCAAAAGCAGGAACCATGAAAACACCATGATCATCGTCGACTGATTTCGCCAGCGCCTCAGTTTCTGAGGCACTTCGTATGAGGCCTAGGCCATCCCGCAACCATTGAACTGCGGCTCCGGCAATAAAAATAGAACCTTCTAGGGCATAATGGGTTGTACCTTTAATGGTATAGGCGACAGTGGTGAGTAACTTGTTTTTAGAAGCAAAGGCTTTTTCGCCGGTATTGAGCATTACAAAGCATCCAGTACCGTATGTGCTTTTGATGGTGCCTTGTTTAAAGCAGCATTGGCCAATACTGGCGGCTTGTTGATCACCCGCCACACCAAGTATAGGTAAGGAGAAACCTAATAACTCGTCATTGGTGTGACCATAATCATCCGCACACTCTTTTACTGTAGGTAACACTGACTTGGGTACATTAAATATTTCGAGTAGCTTGTCGTCCCACGTCATATCATGAATATTAAAGAGGTTGGTACGACTGGCATTGGTGACATCGGTGGCATGCATTTGTCCATCGGTTAGGCGCCATATTAAAAATGAATCAATGGTGCCAAAGGCAAGTTCTCCGGCTTCTGCTTTGACTCGCGCGCCCTCAACATTATCTAAGATCCATGCCACTTTTGAGGCTGAAAAATAAGGGTCAAGTAATAAGCCCGTACGAGAGTTAACTTCTTCAAATAAGCCTTTCTCTTGTAAATTTCGACAGACACTGGCGGTTCTTCTGTCTTGCCATACGATGGCGTTGTAAATAGTTTGGCCGGTATTGCGATCCCACACTACTGTGGTTTCACGTTGATTGGTTACGCCGATGGCTGCGATCCTTGCCCCTTTTGCAATGGCTTTTGATACTGCTTCGCGACATACCACTACCGTAGAGGTCCATATATCTTCAGGGTCATGTTCTACCCATCCATCATGGGGATAATGCTGGGCGAATTCTTGTTGAGCGACGGCAACGATGCTGGAGTCTGGCGCAAATACAATGGCTCGAGTAGAGGTCGTTCCTTGATCGATAGCAAGTACACAGTTTGAGATCTGCATGGTTATTCTTGTCCTTTACAACTTTATTGGGTTTTTTTTAATTTTTCTTCATCTAAGGCGTTATTCAATAGGGTTTTAGCTTCTATCAATAAGCTACGCATCTGATCTTCTGCACCTTGTTGATTGCCCGCTAAGATGAGATCGAGAATTTGTTGATGGTCATCCACACTAGCTCGGTCAACGCCTTTAAATCGGTTAGTCATGCGAATACTAAATCTCAAGGCTACTTCGATGGTATGGCGCATATTCCAGAAAAAACGATTGTTACTGGCTTCTAAAATACCAACATGAAAGGCAATGTCCGCGTCTAAGTGATCATCCTCGCCGCGATCCGCCGCCTTCATTCGCTCCATGGCTTTTAACAGGGTAAGTCTACTTGCTTCATTTAAGTTTTTAGCCGCCAGGGCTGTGGCCGCGGGCTCTATGGCCAAACGCATATCAACAAATTCAGAAATAATCGGCAGATTACCTTTGCGTGCTAACATCCAGTTTAGAATATCGGGGTCTGATAAATTCCACTGTGATTCGGGTAAAACAATAGTACCTCGGCGAGGGCGTGCATCTAACATGCCTTTGGCTGTTAACATTTTTACCGCTTCGCGCAGTACGGTGCGACTTGCGTCGAATGATTCGCACAATAGAGCTTCTGCCTGCAAAGGTTGGCCTTGTGGGTACTCGCCCAAGGCAATGGCTTTTCCAAGTGACTGCACGATGTGCTGAGTAAAATTTCCGCTAAACATTCTCGTTGCCATGTTTTTCTCTTTTAGTCTTCAACATAAAATAGCTTATGAAGTGCATATGTATTGCGCTAAGCGGCGGACATGGGCATCTTACATAGTGCTTCGGGTAAGCCAGTGTAGGGCGTTTTATAAATAAAAAGTCCGCCATCGTACTGGCTAATCTGTGTTTCTTTAAGGTCTTGCCATGCCGAAGTGACGCATAAATATTGTAGGTTTTCTCCAGCAAAACTCACACAGCTCGGTTGCTTACACGGTACGGTCAAGGTGAGTAATAAACTACCTTGTGGGCTGTAACGTTTTACTGTGGCACTGCCCCATTGGGCGCTCCATAAACACCCTTCGCTGTCAATACAAGCGCCGTCAGGAAAGGCGCTTCTGTCAGTATGGACAAAATCTTGGAATGGTCCGATATTGCCGCTTGTTGCATCGAAAGAAGCTGTTTGTATGCAACGTTTCGGCGAGTCAGCAAAATACACCTTTTTGCTATCGATACTCCAACACAAACTATTGGCAATGTGCACGTCGCGAGTTTGCTCGCTGATGCTTGCATCAAAATTCAATCGATATAAAGAGCCTGAGTCTTGCGCATTTTGTGTTTTATCGACTAAGGAGCCGGCCCAAAAGCGGCCTTGTCGGTCGACTCGTCCGTCATTCAGTCTGACGCCAATGGGGAGGTTTAATTGATTGAGCCAACGCACCTCTTGATGCCTAGGATTAAAAAATGCAAAACCCGATGCAAAGGCGCAAATGAGCCACTGCGGGTCATCAGTAAAACCAAAACTGGCTAAGGCCTCAGGGCAAGGGTAACGTTGTAAGTTACCATCAAAATCCCAGCAATATAGCTTATTTTGCAGAATGTCTGTCCAATAGAGTCGTTGTGTTCGATGGTCCCAAATTACGCCCTCGCCCAAGGTATTATTGACCAATAGCTGATGTGCTAAGATGAGCTCATTATTCATTAATATAAGACTCCCAGTTGGTTGCGGCCAAGGCTTGCATGCCCAAAATGGTGGCGTCTTCACTACTGAACAGTTTGTTCGTAATGCCAATATGGTTGAGTGCCTGCACATATAAACTGCAGATATAGTCTGAACCAATAACACTGACGTCTGAAAATAAATGAAAGTCTTTCATCGCCGCTTTTACATCGGCGCCAATGAGCAAACCAGACAAATAGCCCGCCGCTTGACTGTTGTCCATATTATTGATGACTTGCAACGAGCGAGTGGCAAAGAGCGTATGCAGCACATTACTATTTTCACTCATGCCGACTTGCAGACCTTGAGTAAACGTTACACTGCAGGCTTTTTGATTGATCGCGGGGTTCAATAGTACGCTGTGCTGATTGAGCACTTCATATAGCTCACCTACTGGACTGGTTACAAAAGATTGGATCTGATTATTGGCCAACAAAGCCCATTTTGTATGGGTGCCCGGTAAACAAACCAATTGCTCTTTTTGCTGCGGATATTGCGACAAAAAACCAAAAAGTTGCGTTTCTTCGCCGCGCATTATATCGGGCAAATCGTAATGATTGGTGCATGTCACACCCGGTAATATTGTGATATCGATACCCTTGGCTTGAAAGGTAATGGCATTTTCTAATAATTGATGTTTATCAGTAGGGCAGGCCACGTAAGGGGCTTTTTTCCAGCCAATGTCAGCGCCCACTGTACCAATTAAAAATACTGGCAAGGGGCCATATTGATTAAACCAATCTTGGCATAATTCAAAAAAACAGGCTTCGGGATCGCTAATATGTTTTATCCCCCGTCCCTGTGAACGGGCCAAGACGGTCAAGTGTTGTTGATAAAAACGGCAAAGATAAAAACGACTGACACTGGTTCCCCAGTCACCTAAGACCATCAAGCCGCTTTTAGCATTCATTACGTGCGCCCCGCATCAACGACAAACTGCTGGCCGGTGATCATAGCGCTGTCGTCTGCCGCTAAAAATAATGCCATGTTGGCAATGTGGTAAGATTCGAGTCGGCCTTTTAAGGCAACGGATTTTTGCCATTCTCGCTCTGCTTCAGGGCTTAACCACAGAGACAACTGCTTGTCTGTCGTTACCCAGCCGGGCAAAATACTGTTCACTCGAATACCGTATTCACCATATTGATTGGCTAATGATTTACTTAACCCATTCAGCGCCGACTTCGCAGCCACATACCCAGGCATTTGTCGGGGCCCAATCAATACATTGATTGAGCTGATGTTAATAATATTACCCTTATGGTTGCCCCGCATGATTTTTATTGCCGCTTGGGACGCAAAAAACGTTGCGTCTAAATTAACCGATAGACAATCGCGCCAAGCTTGTTGCGTCACTTCTAGCGGGGAATGGCGCATGTCATTCGCTACATTATTTATAAGGATATCGAGCTGTTTATAACGTTGAGGAATGTTTGCAATGAAAGCTTGTAAGGCATCAATATCGGTGGCGTCTAAGAGTGCAAATTCAGGAGGATTGTTGCAACTGCTTGTTACTTTTTCACACAGCTTTTGAGCAACATCTGGCAAGATATCGATAAAAATAACTTTGGCTTGTTGACGACAAAAAGCCTCTACCATGACAGCGCCAATACCTGATGCGCCCCCAGTGATAAAAACCACTTTGTCTTTTAGACTGGGGTAAATGGCATGGTTAGTCATGACGTTGTACTGGGCCTAATTTACTATTGCGCCGCACCGTATATTTCCTTAAGCTTATGATTATTCAGTAAAAAGTGAAAATAACTCGTTTTTATTAATAGTATAATATTACTTAAATACATAATATCCCACTAAATTTACCTTTTTTTAACTCCTGAGTATTATGCTTTTAAGTCCGCCGCTTGAGTGTTCGGTAATACGGCTAACTATGACCTGAATGCCTATCTTTTATGTGATATTCCGCTGTACCCCTTTTGCGTCACCTTTAGTGTTTTTCTAGCGATATCATACACTTCGGCAAAGCCTTATTTTTAGTGGCTTGCACCGCTTTCAATTTACTGTTTTTAGTCCTTGACATGCGATGGTTGTGGTACCTAAACTGTGCATCGTGGGTAAAAGTGGCGTAAAGTGGATCAAAGAGGTCGATTTAGCGCGCAATCAGTTCAATTCGACAGATAAAAATTAAAAAAGGTTAGGGGCATGTTCCGCGGCGCTAATGCAATCAGTCTAGATTTAAAGGGACGCGTTACGATACCCACTCGGTATCGTCAGTCTTTGCTGGACGATTGTCAGGGACAACTGGTTTGCACGATTGACACACAACAACCCTGCTTGCTGCTTTATCCACTTCCCGAATGGGAAGAAATTGAATTAAAACTATCTCGTTTATCCAGTATGAATCCTCATGAGCGTCGCTTACAGCGTTTGTTGTTGGGCTATGCAATGGAAGGTGAAATGGATAAAAACGGCCGCTTTTTACTGAGTGCGCCATTGCGCCAACATGCAAAATTAGATAAGCAAATCATGTTAGTTGGCCAATTTAATAAATTTGAGTTGTGGGACGCTGAAGTTTGGCAACAGCAAATTAGCTTGGATGTGGAAACAGAACAACAAGCTGATTTTGAATTAACCGAACGTTTACAGGACTTTGCGCTCTAATGACTAGCTCTTTTATTCATCATTCTGTTTTATTACAAGAATCTATCGACGCCTTGGCTATCAATCCTGATGGGATTTATCTGGATGGTACATTCGGTCGTGGTGGCCACAGTCAACACATACTCAATGCACTCTCAGCAAAAGGCCGGTTAATTGCCCTAGACAGAGACCCTCAAGCGATTGCCTCAGCAGAACGTTTCGCCGATGACCCTCGCTTTTCTATTCATCATGTGACTTTTTCGCAGTTATCTGAGGTGGCTGAGCAATTACGTTTAGTCGGAAAAATAGATGGAATTCTATTGGATTTAGGGGTGTCATCACCGCAGCTGGATGATGCTGAACGTGGCTTTAGCTTTATGCGTGAGGGACCCTTAGATATGCGCATGGATACCAGTAAAGGGATAAGTGCCGCGCAGTGGCTTGCAAAAGCTGATGAGCAAGACATCACGCAAGTAATAAAAGAACTGGGTGAAGAAAAATTTGGTAAACGTATTGCTCACGGCATCGTTAACGCTCGAGCCCTAGCTCCTATCGTTACCACCACCCAGTTAGCTAAAATAATCGATGAAGCAGTGCCTGTTAAGGATAAGTTTAAACACCCCGCTACTCGCAGTTTTCAAGCGATTCGCATGTATATCAACAGCGAGTTAGATGAAATTCGTAGTGCCCTAAAGGCTGCTTTACACACCCTTAGCCCAGGTGGTCGTTTAGCGGTAATTAGTTTTCATTCTTTGGAAGACCGTATTGTTAAACGGTTTGTTCGTGAGCAAAGCAAAGGTCTTGATGTGCCCCACGGCATGCCGATTCTTCAATCGGAAATCGATGCAGCCAAAGCACTCAAAGCTATCGGAAAGGCAATAATGCCCAGCCAGAGCGAGTTAAAGCAAAATGTTCGCTCCCGCAGTGCAGTGCTGAGGGTGGCAGAAAAATTATGACAAACGCGAATACCAACTTTAATTTATTCAGTTTTATCTTCGCTGACTTAGCCCGCCATCCTTTGCGGGTTTTATTGTTTATAGCGGTATTGATCAGTGCTATCGCTGTAATTCTCAGTGCTCACCACAATAGACAGATGGCCATTGCCCTAGAAAAACTCATGCAGCAGCAAGATCACCTTGATGTTGAGTGGCGTCATTTGGTCTTAGAGCAAAGCGCGTTAACTGAGCATAATCGCATTGAGTCTTTAGTAGAAAAAAAATTAGATATGCACCGCCCTGAACCTACAGAAGAAGTGGTGGTGCGTATAAAATGAAACGCTCAGTAAACTCATCACGTTCAGGCCAAGCAAAAGCCATTGGTGCACCAACATTGTTGCACTGGCGCTTTTTGTTAGTGTTGAGTGTTATTTTACTGGTATTCATTGGCCTAGGTGTGCGCGCGGCTTACATTCAAGTGGTTTCACCTGATCAACTGATCCAACGTGGTGATAACCGCACCTTACGTACACGCAACGATCCGGTGCATCGGGGGTTGATTACCGACAGAAATGGTCAGCAACTAGCGGTCAGTGTGCCTGTAAGAGCCATTTGGGCGGACCCGAAAAAAATTGCGCAAGGCAGTGGCTTTAGTGATAAACGCCGTTGGTTGGCATTTGCTGAAGTGTTGGGCCAAGACGTTGATACCTTGATTGCGAAAGTCGACGATCCGACTAAGCGCTTTGTTTATTTGCAGCGTCAAGTGTCGCCAGCTATGGCTGAGTATGTTGAGCAACTGGATTTAGATGGTATTTATTTGCGCGACGAATCTCGTCGCTATTACCCAACTGGCGAAGTATCGGCCCATGTGATTGGTTTTACTAACGTAGATGACCAAGGTATTGAAGGCATTGAAAAGCTTTACAACGATTGGCTGACAGGCACGCCGGGTAGTCGCCAAATTCGTCGTGATGGCAAAGGCCGTCAAGTTGAAATTTTAGCTACTGAAGAGGGTAAGCAAGCCCACAATATTCAATTAACTATCGACCAGCGTATTCAAGCCCTCGCGTACAAAGAGTTAAAGTGGGCGGTGGGCTTTTACAAAGCCACATCAGCGTCGGCCGTGGTGACTGATGTGCGTACCGGCGAAATTCTGGCTCTGGTGAATAGCCCTTCATACAATCCTAATAATCGTCAAGGTGTGTCGGCTCATCGTATTCGTAATCGTGCTGTAACCGACGCTTATGAACCCGGTTCGTCAGTTAAACCACTGGCTGTATTAAGTGCTCTAGAGTTTGGTTCAGCCACACCAAAATCGAAAATTAATACCTCGCCCGGCTGGATGCATCTAGGTGGTAAAATTGTGCGTGATGCACGCAATTATGGCGAACTTGATTTAACCGACATTATTCGGCATTCAAGCAATATGGGCACGTCAAAATTGGCTCTGTCGGTGCCCAAGGAATATTTAATCGACATGTTTTACAACGTTGGTTTAATGAGTGATAGCGGCGCCAATTTGCTGGGTGAAACCAATGGTATTTTTAACGAACGCCCACGTTGGTCAGATTTTGATATCGCTACTTTATCTTTTGGCTACGGGATATCCGTCACGGCCCTCCAGCTTGCTCGCATGTATAGCATCCTTGGTGATGGCGGTATTAAACGTCCTCTGAGTATTGTGAAAAGTGATCAGCCCCCAGAGACAGAGCGGGTGATCAGCGAACAAGCCGCTCAAGATGTATTGCACATGATGGAAAGCGTGTTACAAGAGGGGGGCTCGGCCCGTAAAGCTGCCGTGCCTGGCTATCGGGTTGCAGGCAAAACCGGCACCAGCCGCAAGGCCATCGCCAATGGTTACGGCGAAGAATACGTCAATATTTTTGCTGGCGTGGCCCCTGTATCAAATCCGCAGTTAGCGGTAGTTATATTGATTAACGAGCCAAAAGGCGACTTGTACTACGCCGGAGATACCGCTGCGCCTGTTTTTGCCAAAGTGATGGCGGGCAGCTTACAAATGTTAAACGTGGCACCTGATAACAAAGATGTATCGTCTTTGGCGGCCGTAGCGGGAGGTCATAATGCGGGTTGATATGTTAAGTATTGAAAGTCAATTTGCTGAGCCTTTTGCGCAAAGTATTCAAAGCCTACTGGCTAATTTTGGAATTAGCGCCCCAGATATTATGATCACCGAACTGGTCTTAGACAGTCGTGATGTTGCTATTCATAAAGCGTTTATAGCAGTTAAAGGTCATAGCCGAGACGGACGTGATTTTATTCCTCAGGCAGTGAGTTTAGGGGCCAAGGTTATTATTGCTCAGTGCGACAGCGCTGAGTTACATGGCCAAGTGACGATGCGAGACAACTCGCTGATTATATGCTTTTTTGAATTAGCTGAAAAATTATCAAAACTAGCCGCTTATTTTTATCAGCATCCTGCTAATTCTTTATCTGTGGTGGCGGTAACGGGGACCAACGGTAAAACCTCTGTGGTGCAATTATGCAATCAACTTGCTTACTTATTGGGCGAGCGTAGTGCCTCCATCGGCACCTTGGGATCCGGTATTTACCACCAATTGAGCCAGTTGCATAGCACCGTGAATACTACCCCTGACGCCATTAGTATTCAGCGTTTATTAGCCGAATTTGTGGGTGAAGGTGCATCCCAAGTTGCCTTGGAAGCGTCTTCCCATGCCCTAGTACAAAAGCGTTTAGCTGCGCTGAAAACAGATGTCGCCGTATTTACTAATTTAAGCCGAGACCACCTCGACTATCACCACACCATGGACGATTACGCAAAAGCCAAACGTCTGTTGCTGGCGCAGCCAAGTCTGAAGTATGCAGTACTCAATGGGAATGATCCTGAGCATCTTAATTGGTTAGCCACGAGTGCAAAAAATACTCAGGTTGTTGTGTATGGCTTAAATATGGCAAAAGACAGCGTATCCAAAGACTATCAATACTGCCTAGCCAACAACATTCAATTTACTGCTTTTGGTGTGCGCTTCAGCTTGGAATCATCATGGGGCAATTGTGAGTTGCGTTTAAATTTGGTGGGTGAATTTAATATCAGTAATGCGCTTGCTGCCATTACTGCGCAGTTGTGTTTGGGTAAAAACCTAAAAAATATTGCTTATATTGCACAAAAGCTGCAGCCGGTGGCGGGTCGAATGGAGCTGTTTAGTCATCCAGGTAGAGCCACCATTGTAGTGGATTATGCCCATACCCCCGATGCCTTAGAAAAGTCGTTGTTAGCAGTGCGCCAACATTGCCAAGGTCAATTGTGGTGCGTTTTTGGCTGTGGGGGCGACCGAGATACAGGCAAACGTCCACTAATGGGCGCGATTGCTGAACGCTTAGCAGACCGTGTTGTCATTACCGATGACAATGTGCGCAGTGAAGAGCCAAAAAAAATAGTTGAAGATATTCTACAAGGCTGCCGTGACCCTCAGACAATTTTAGTGGAGCACAGCCGTACAAAAGCGATTGAAATAGCAGCACAGCAATGCACGGAGCACGACTTTATTTTAGTCGCGGGTAAAGGACATGAGGATTATCAAATCATTGGCCACCAGAGCCAAGCTTACGACGAACGAGCGTTTGTAAAACAGTTTCAACAGGGGAAAACATCATGATCCCAGTTTCACTTTCATGGGTGGCTGAGCATATTCGAGGGCAGCTAGTTGATGCAAAAACGCAATCTATCGTGATTGAAAGCGTCAGCACCGATACCCGTAATATTGAAAAGGGTGCCTTATTTATTGCCTTACAGGGGCCTAATTTTGATGGGCATCACTTTGTTAAACAAGCCCATGATTTGGGCGCTATCGCGGCTATTGTCAGTCATCCAGTAGATGTTGATATTGCTCAGATCGTGGTAGGCGACACAAAATTGGCCTTGGGACATCTTGCAGGCGCAGTCAAACATCAGCTATCTCCCCTAACGGTGGGTATCACCGGTAGTAGTGGTAAAACCACGGTTAAAGAAATGGTTGCGGCTATTTTATCTCGCCGTGGCAAAGTATTGGCTACCAAAGGCAATTTTAATAACGATATCGGCGTGCCCTTAACCTTGTTGCGCCTTGAGGCTGATCACGAATTTGCAGTGATTGAAATGGGTGCTAATCACCTAGGTGAAATTGCCTACACCACCGAACTTGTTAAACCTGATGTCGCCACTATCGTCAATGCCGCCGCCGCCCATTTAGAAGGTTTTGGCAGTTTATTGGGCGTAGCGAGAGCAAAAAGTGAAATTTTTAACGGCTTATCAGAACACGGCGTTGCAATATTAAATGCTGACAGCCAGTTTTATGATTTTTGGAAAGGGAAATTACGCTTGAATAATGTCCAATGTTTCTCTAGTGAGAAGCAGGTGGAGTTCTATGCGCAAGATACGGTCTTGGGTCTTGATGGCTGTGCTCAATTTGACATGGTTACGCCTCAAGGTCGGGTTAATGTATCTCTTTCTTTACCAGGTATGCATAACGTTAATAATGCCTTGGTGGCGTCTGCCTTAGCCTTAGGTGTAGGGGCGAGTCTTAATGATGTTGCCGAGGGCTTGCGCAATATGCCCCATGTTGCTGGTCGTTTGCATGTCAAACAATTGAGTAACCAAGTTAAGGTACTCGATGATACCTACAACGCTAACGTAGGCTCGGTTAACGCCGCAATCGACTTACTTGCGAGTTTTGCAGGACGCAGAATTCTGATCTTAGGTGATATGGCTGAATTGGGTGAAAAGGCCCGCTATTACCATGAGCAAGTGGGCGAATACGCCCAGCAAAAAGGCATTGATGAGTTATTCACTCTTGGTGTATTAAGCCAAAGCGCCAGCGCGGTATTTAATGACAGCGGTAAACATTTTAGTGAAATAAGTCAATTAACTGAGTTTGTATTACAGCAGCTAGGCACTGAAAAACGCGACATCACTATTTTGGTGAAAGGCTCTCGCAGTGCAAAAATGGAAAGAGTAGTTAAGGCATTGGAGGATTCTGGCTTGGGAAAGTTTGAAAGGGTTAGGGAGTTGATGGCATGTTAATTTGGCTAGCCGAATGGCTAAAGCAGTTTGATGCTGGATTTAATGTATTTACTTATCTAACCCTGCGGGCCATTTTGAGTACGTTAACCGCGTTATTGATTGCCTTGATTATTGGGCCAAAGATGATCCGCTGGTTGCAGCACTTGCAAATCGGCCAAACTGTCAGAACTGATGGTCCTCAAACCCATTTGGTTAAATCGGGCACCCCTACTATGGGAGGCTTATTAATTTTGGCGGCTATCATTACGAGTGTATTGCTGTGGGCCGACCTATCAAACCGCTACGTGTGGGTGACACTCTTTGTTGTAACCACCTATGGCATCATTGGATTTATTGATGACTATCGTAAAGTCATTCGCAAAGATCCCAAGGGCCTAATTGCCCGTTGGAAGTATTTTTGGCAGTCGGTGATAGCAATTGCGGTGGCGTTTTATTTATATGCTAGTCAGCAAAATCCCGCTGAAACCGCTCTGCTTGTGCCGTTTTTCAAAGAAGTAATGCCTCAAATGGGTTTGTTCTTCTTGGTGTCTACTTACTTTGTCATTGTCGGTACCAGTAATGCCGTTAATTTAACAGATGGTTTAGACGGTTTAGCGATAGTGCCGACCATATTAGTTGCTGGCGCCTTTGCTATTTTTGCTTACACCACCGGTAACGTTAATTTTTCAGCTTACTTAAATATTCCCCACATTCCGCTTACCAGTGAGTTGGTTATTGTGTGCACAGCCATTGTGGGCGCAGGGTTGGGTTTTTTGTGGTTTAACACCTATCCAGCTCAAGTCTTTATGGGTGATGTTGGCTCTTTAGCGCTGGGCGGTACCTTAGGCATTTTGGCGGTACTCGTGCGCCAAGAAATCGTATTGATCATTATGGGGGGGGTGTTTGTTGCAGAAACGCTGTCAGTGATATTGCAAGTGGGCTCCTTTAAATTACGCGGGCAACGCATCTTCCGAATGGCACCCATTCATCATCATTACGAACTAAAAGGCTGGCCAGAACCGCGGGTAATTGTGCGCTTTTGGATCATATCGTTAATTTTAGTATTAATTGGTTTAGCGACCTTAAAACTCAGATAACAGGAATTGATACTCGACATGGCAAGCATCAACTTGGCAAATAAAAACATTGTGGTAGTAGGACTGGGCCTGACCGGCTTGTCCTGCGTGCAGTTTTTATTGGCTCAAGGGGCCAAGGTAACAGCCATGGATAGTCGAAGCGCTGTGCAACATGCCTTAGATATTCCAGTCCATCTTGGTGAATTTGATGCTGAAATATTAAGCCAAGCCGACTTGATTGTCTTAAGTCCTGGCGTAAGCCTGCAAACACCAGCGATACAACATGCTATTGCCCTAGGCGTTAATGTTGTCGGCGATATTGAATTATTTGCACGTTTTAATACTTTACCGCTGATTGCGATTACTGGCTCAAATGGCAAATCCACCGTGACTCACTTAGTGGTCGAGATGTGTAAAGCATCAGGTTTACAGGTGTTAATGGGCGGTAACATCGGTGTACCTGCACTCGCGCTGCTCAATACACCGGCAGACATCGTGGTATTGGAACTATCAAGTTTTCAACTCGAAACAACGAGCTCTTTAAAAGCGGTATCGGCGACGGTGCTGAATATTTGTGATGATCACCTTGATCGTCACGGTAGCGTAGAAAATTATAAGAACATCAAACACCGTATTTATGATAATGCCGAATTTGTCGTGGCCAGCCGCGATGAATCGGCTACTCAACCTAGTAACAGAGCAGTGAATATCACCTTCGGCCTTTCGGCCAGTGAACATGATTTCAGTTGGGATAACGACACCAGCAGTATTCTTTATCAAGGTCAGCACTGGTTAAGCAGTGCCGAATGTTTGTTAGTGGGTGCGCACAATATGCTGAATATTCAAGCCGCTAGCGCCTTATCCTTGCTTGCTGGTGCCACTATGGATGGCATAAAACAAGGGGCAAAGTGTTTTGCCGGTTTGCCGCATCGCTGTCAAACCGTAGCGATACATGATCACGTGCGCTGGATCAATGATTCTAAAGCCACCAATGTAGGCGCAACACTTGCGGCTATTGAAGGCTTGGCCAGTACCTGTGCGGGTAAAATAATTCTTATTGCTGGTGGCCAAGGTAAGGGCGCTGATTTTAGTCCTCTTGGGCTATTATTAAATGAAAAAATAGACTTTCTGATTACTCTGGGTCAAGACGGCGGACACATCGCCGCGTTGAAAGCGGGTAGTTGTCAAGTGACGAGTTTAGAAGAAGCGGTAAGCGTTGCTGCCCAGCATGCACAGAAAAACGACATCGTTTTGTTGTCTCCTGCCTGTGCAAGCCTTGATATGTTCAACAATTACCAACACCGTGGAGATTGTTTCGCTCAAGCGGTCCAGCAAGTTGTGATGCAGGAGTGCACGGTATGACAACCTTAGTGCAGTCAAAGATGGATACCCTGCGTCATCTATTTGTGAAAAAACACGATAGTGCGGCACCTTCAAAAAGCGCTGAATCGCCTAAAGCTTATGATGCGGTGCTTTTACTGGTTGCTTTAGCCATACTATCGATTGGTTTTATCATCGTCACCTCAGCATCTATGCCGGTGGCTGATAGGCTTTATGACAATCCTTTTTATTTTGCAATTCGCCATGGTATCTACATTTCATTGGCTATTATCACCGCCTTGTTAGTTATCCAAATACCCATGCGCTGGTGGCGGGTGAGTAACCCCTGGTTGCTGCTTTTAGCTATCGGCCTCTTGATTGCGGTTTTGATCATAGGTCGCAGCGTTAACGGCAGTACCCGGTGGTTGGTTATCGGTCCTATTACCATTCAAGCTGCTGAGCCGGCTAAGTTGTTTTTCTTTTGCTACCTAGCCGGATACTTAGTTAGGCGATTCGAAGAAGTGACTGAAAACTTAAAAGGGTTTATCAAACCGCTTATCGTTTTTGGCGCCTTGGCGTTTTTACTATTAATGCAGCCAGATTTAGGGACTGTGGTAGTGATGTTATTTACCACTGTTGGCCTGTTATTTTTAGTCGGTGCTAAACTATGGCAATTTTTTGGTTTAGCCATTACAGGCATTTTAGTTATTGTCGCGCTGATCATCATAGAGCCCTACCGTATGATCCGTGTTACTTCGTTTTTGGACCCGTGGGCTGATCCATTTGGCAGCGGCTATCAATTAACGCAGTCACTGATGGCTTATGGTCGAGGCGATTTATTTGGTCAAGGCTTAGGTAATAGCTTACAAAAACTGGAGTATCTTCCTGAAGCACATACCGACTTCATCATGGCCATATTGGCGGAAGAGTTTGGTTTTGCCGGTGTGCTCACGGTGCTCGTTTTGATGTTTGTCATCGTGATGAAGGCCATGCGTATGGGAAATTTAGCCTTGCGTAAAGAGCGACCTTTTGATGCCTATTTAGCCTATTCCATCGGCATATGGTTTAGTTTGCAAACCGCTGTAAATGTGGGCGCAAGTGCCGGTATTTTACCCACCAAAGGCTTGACCTTTCCTCTACTCAGTTATGGTGGTTCTAGTTTAATTATCATGGCAATTGCAGTGGGTATTTTAGTGCGCATTGATTTTGAACTTCGTGTTGATGGCATACAAGCCATGAATAAGGGGTCTGGTAGTAAAGGAAATCGTAAGCCATTACAGCAACAAGATGATCCTCAAGCCGCCGGTAAAAATCGTTTGAGCCAAGTACTTGAAAGCTTAAAAAAACCAAAGAGCAAAAAATACACTGACGGAGGCTTACATGACTAAGCGTTTGTTAGTAATGGCTGGCGGTACTGGCGGACATGTATTTCCCGGCTTATCAGTTGCTCAGCTTCTTGCTGATAAAAACTGGCAGATTCATTGGTTGGGTACGAGCGAAAGAATGGAAGCACAGCTAGTGCCTCAGGCGGGTTTTCCAATTAGTTTTATTGACGTCGTAGGGGTTAGAAATAACGGCTTACTGCGCTTAATTGCTGCGCCTTTTAAAATTATTAAATCAGTTCTACAAGCCAAAAAGATTATCAAGTCTTTTGAGCCTGATGTGGTCTTGGGCTTGGGCGGCTTTGCCAGTGGTCCAGGAGGTATTGCTGCGTGGTTAGCGAATAAACCCTTAGTTGTGCACGAGCAAAATGCAGCCCCCGGTATGACAAACCGTATTCTGGCGCGTTTAGCCAAGAAAGTGTTAACCGGTTTTGCTAATACCTTTGAAGCTCAGCAAGCTAGTAATAATACAAACGATGAAAAATACCAGTGGGTCGGCAACCCGGTGCGTGCTGCCTTTGCCACCATCCCTGTGAAGTCCGAAGTCACGTTGCCGCTTAACATCTTAGTTGTTGGCGGTAGTTTAGGCGCGCAAATTCTCAATCAGGTCGTGCCTCTTGCTCTTGTAGCAAATGCATGTGTAAACGTGCGCCATCAAACGGGTAAAGGCCACTTGGATGAGGTAACCCGTGTTTATCAGCAATCTTTGAATGGGCAAGACAATTGGCAACTTTCTGAATTTATCGATGACATTCCAGCCGCGTACGCATGGGCAGATTTAGTGATTTGCCGAGCCGGTGCATTGACCGTGGCAGAAGTTGCAGCAGCAGGTGTATGCGCAATATTTGTGCCCCTGCCGCATGCGGTGGATGATCATCAAACTAAAAATGCCCAGGTGCTCGCTGATGCTGGTGCTGCTTATCTATTACCGCAATCGGGTTTCACAGTGGATGCACTGCAGAATCTGATTACTCACTGTTTATCACAACCAGAAAAATTGATTTTAATGAGCCAAAAAGCAAAAACACTGGCATGTTTAGATGCCGCACAACACGTTGCTACAATTTGTGAACAACTAGCGGGGCGCTGTCATGACTAAACCCTGTGTAATGAATTATCATGTACCAGAAATGCGACGCATTAAGCATATCCACTTTGTGGGTATTGGTGGTGCCGGTATGGGCGGGATTGCCGAAGTCTTACTGAATGAAGGTTACCAAGTGTCTGGCTCTGATCGTCAAGAAAACGGCATGACTTCACGCTTACAAAATTTAGGTGCGCGCATATTTATTGGTCATCAAGCCAGCAATATTGAACTGGCGAACGTGGTTGTAGTATCAAGTGCGATTGATCCTAGTAATGCCGAAGTTAGCGCGGCGATGGAATTACGAATCCCTGTTATCCGACGGGCTGAGATGTTAGCTGAGTTAATGCGGTTTAGACACGGTATTGCCATTGCGGGCACCCATGGAAAAACCACTACTACCAGTTTAATTGCGACTATTTTTGCGCAAGCAGAGCTCGATCCCACCTTTGTGATTGGTGGGCTGCTAAATAGTGCAGGCACTAACGCACGTTTAGGTGCGAGTCGTTATTTGATTGCTGAAGCCGATGAAAGTGATGCTTCGTTTATTCACTTGCAACCAATGGTGAGTGTTGTCACTAATATTGAAGCCGACCATATGGATACCTACCAAGGCGATTTCCAAAAAATGGAAGACACCTACATCGACTTCCTGCACAACTTACCTTTTTATGGCTTAGCGGTCATGTGTATTGATGATCCTGTGGTGACTAAATTGTTACCACGCATTGGCCGTAAGTATGTGACTTACGGATTATCTGAGCATGCAGACGTACGCGCTATCGATGTCAAACTAGGCTTTAACCAAAGCGAATTTTCCGTGCTCCGTGCTGACTTAGCGCCGCTAAAAATTCGATTAAATATTCCAGGTAAACACAATGTATTAAATGCATTGGCTGCGATTGCAGTGGCCACTGATGAAAATGTGGCTGATCAGGCGATAGTTGACGCCTTGGCGAGTTTCTCAGGTATTGGCCGACGTTTTGAGCTATTAGGTGATTTCACAACGCAAAAAGGGCAGGTGGTATTGGTAGACGACTACGGTCATCATCCTACCGAAGTCGCTGCCACCATTGCGGTCGCGCGCAATAACTGGCCCGACAGGCGCATCGTTATGGCCTATCAACCCCATCGTTACACGCGTACTCGCGACCTGTACGAAGATTTCGTGCAAATACTCTCTCAAGTAGACGTATTGCTACTACTAGAAGTGTATTCTGCTGGCGAAAGTCAAATCGACGGTGCCGACAGCAAAGCCCTTTGTCGTTCGATTCGCCAGCGAGGCGAGTTAGAGCCGATTTATGTTTCTCATGTAAATGAATTACCAAAGTTATTAGCAGAAATTCTGAATGATCAAGACATATTAATGACCCAAGGTGCTGGCAACATTGGTCAAATAGCCAAATATTTGCAAGCCAGTAAATTAGACATGGATCAACTCGCTAAGGGGAATGTGCAATGACGAATCTTAATCCCCTTGCTCCGTCAGCATACGGCAAAGTGGCAGTCATGTTTGGTGGCAAATCCGCAGAGCGTGAAGTGTCTTTGTTGTCAGGCAACGCGGTCTTAAAAAGCCTCTTGTCGTTAGGTATAGACGCGCATCGTTTTGATCCTGCTGAACAAGCCATCACAGAATTGCTTATACAGCAGTTTTCTCGGGTAGTAATCATGTTGCATGGCCGTGGCGGTGAAGACGGTACGATGCAGGGTGCCTTGCAATTACTGGGTATTCCTTACACTGGCAGTGGTGTTTTGGGCTCCGCTTTGTGCATGGATAAAATTAAAAGTAAGCAGATTTGGCAAACCTTAGGTTTACCCACTGCTCAATATGAAATTGCTGTTAAAAGTTCCTTTGATGCGGGATCTTGCGAGGCTATAATGGCACGCTTGGGGAATGAGGTAATGGTTAAACCTGCGCAAGAGGGATCAAGCATAGGTATGACCAAAGTAAATAGTGCACAACAATTAGCAACAGCCATTCAAGATGCGTTTAAATATGATGAACACGTCTTGATCGAGCAGTTCATTCAAGGTTCTGAATTTACCGTCAGTCTGTTAAATGGTCAGGCTTTGCCTTCTATTCGCATGTCCACACCTCGCGTTTTTTATGATTACACCGCCAAATACCAAGCGGATAGCACACAGTATTTTTGCCCCAGTGGCTTAAGTGCTGAGCAAGAACAAGAATTAGGCACATTGTCGATAAAAGCCTTTAGTGCTCTGTCTGGCAGTGGGTGGGGACGCATAGATTTCATGCAAGATAAAGGCGGCAATTTTTATTTGCTAGAAGCGAATACTGTGCCGGGGATGACTGAAAAGAGTTTAGTGCCTATGGCGGCAAAGCAGGCCGGTATGCGATTTTCAGATTTATCATTGGCTGTGCTGCAGACATCGATGGAACGCGGCTAAAGCCATGACTAACCAAGCTCAGTTACCAGCACCACAAGCGCGTTCACAAATGATTATAGGATTGTCATTTCTGCTGTGTTTGTCATTGGTTTTGATGCTTGGCTTGGTGAAGTTACTTAATTGGTTGGATGATGAGCAACGCGCTCCTTTGCAAAAAATTATTATTTCTGGGCAACGTCAGTTTATTGATGATGCGAACATAGAGAAGTTGGTAAGGCAGTCTCAGCCTGGCAGTTTTTTTGAGTTAGACGTGAGTCAAACTCACCAGATGATTGAAGCATTACCTTGGGTTTATCGTGCTTCAGTGCGCAAACGTTGGCCAAATGGTTTGGAAATTTATGTAGTTGAGCAAGTACCTGCGGCGCGGTGGAATGACGATTTACTGTTAAACCAGCACGGTGAAGTATTTGACGGAATAGAAGTGGCTACTCGTGAAAATATAAGCTTACCCAGTTTATTTGGGCCTGGGGGCAGCGAACAAACGGCCTTGCAAGGCTATCGCAATATGCAGTCTTTGCTGGAAGTGACGCATTTACAAATTAGTGAGTTGTTTTTAAGTGAACGGTTTGCTTGGAATTTACGCTTGGCAAATGGCATAAAATTGAATTTAGGACGCAGCGAGTTTATTGACCGCTTGCAGCGATTTGTGGATATTTTTCCACTGATTTCTACGCAAGACAAGACGGTTGATTATGTTGATTTGCGTTATGACACGGGTTTAGCTGTAGGGTGGGCAAAGGCTGACACTACAGAATCGAATAAAAAACAGCGAGAGAGCTAATTAAAGTGAGTGGAAAATACAATGTCTAAGGTCGTAGAACGCAAACTTATCGTTGGCTTAGATATAGGCACCAGCAATGTTAAAGCAGTGGTGGGCGAATTACTCGATGACAATAATATTAGTATTGTTGGCGTGGGCAGTCATTCATCAAAAGGTATGGATAAAGGCGGCGTAAATGATTTGAACTTAGTGGTTCAATCGGTTAAACGCGCGGTCCACGAAATGGAGCTTATGGCTGATTGCCGTGTGTCTTCTGTGTTTATGTCAATCTCTGGGCGTCACGTTAAATGCCAAAATGAAAGTGGCATGGTGCCGATTAACAATCAAGAAGTGACGCAAGAAGACGTTGACAATGTGGTGCATGCTGCGCGCTCAGTACCGATCGCGGCTGAACGTAAGCTATTACATGTACTGCCACAAGAATTTACCATTGATGTGCAAGAGGGGATTAAAAATCCAATCGGTATGTCGGGTGTGAGAATGGAAGCTGAAGCGCACATCATTACGTGTGCGGATGATATGGCGAAGAATTTAGTCAAATGCGTTGAGCGTTGTGAACTTACCGCTGATCACATGATATTTTCTGCCTTGGCATCGAGCTATGCCGTTTTAACTGATGATGAGAAAGAACTAGGTGTCTGTGTTGTTGATATCGGTGGTGGTACCATGGATATCGTTATCTACACCGATGGTGCAATACGCCACACAGCAGTTATCCCTGTCGCGGGAAATCAGATCACCAGTGATATAGCGAAAATATTTCGTACTCCGCTTAATCATGCAGAAGAGATAAAAATTAACTACGCCTGTGCTTTAAAAGACATGGTAAGTATGGAAGAAAGCATTGAAGTACATAGTGTGGGTGGCAGACCGGCCAGAGCCATGTCACGTCATACTTTGGCTGAAGTCATTGAGCCCCGTTATCAAGAATTATTTGAATTGGTGCATGATGAAATTCGCACAAGTGGTTTTGAAGAGCAAATTGCCGCCGGTATTGTGTTAACGGGTGGTACAGCAAAAATGGAAGGCGCGGTAGAGTTTGCTGAAGAAATATTTCAAATGCCAGTCAGAGTAGGTGTACCTCTTGGTATTAAAGGTTTGTCTGAATATGTTGAAGATAGCAAGTTTGCAACAGCGGTGGGTTTGCTGCAATACGGTAAAAATCATTTGCTAAGCAAGTTAGCAACAAAAACTAAAGCCAGTGATGGACCCTGGCAACGAATACAAAGTTGGTTTAAGGGTGAGTTTTAGCCGATTCATTTTTAAACTTTATAATTTGCAGCAACTAAGGAACAAGGTTGCCTGCTTGGATGTTAAGACCGGAGAGATAGAATGTTTGAATTAATGGATAGTCATAGCGAAGAAGCGATAATTAAAGTCATTGGCGTTGGCGGTGGCGGTGGAAATGCCATAGAACATATGGTGAAACACTCCATAGAAGGTGTTGAATTTATCGCCATCAATACCGATGCCCAAGTATTGCGTAGTTCAGCGGCCAACGTTACTTTACAGATTGGTTCTGGGGTGACTAAAGGTTTAGGTGCAGGTGCAAACCCGAATATCGGGCGTCAAGCGGCAGAAGAAGACGCAGAAACCATTCGTCAAAGTCTTGAAGGCGCTGACATGGTATTTATTACGGCTGGTATGGGCGGCGGTACTGGTACCGGTGCGGCACCTGAAGTTGCAAAAATTGCCAAAGAAATGGGTATTTTAACCGTTGCGGTTGTGACTAAACCTTTTCCCTTCGAAGGACGTAAACGAACAGAGTTTGCAGAGCAAGGTATTGCCGAATTATCAAAATATGTTGATTCGTTAATTACTATTCCCAATGAAAAATTGTTAAAAGTACTGCCTAAAGGCACGCCTTTGTTGCAAGCATTTAGTGCAGCTAACGACATCTTACGTGGTGCAGTACAAGGTATTGCAGAGTTAATCACTCGTCCAGGTTTGATCAACGTGGATTTCGCCGACGTAAGAACGGTTATGTCTGAAATGGGTACTGCCATGATGGGTAATGGTTGTGCAAGCGGCGAAGATCGTGCTGAAGAAGCGGCAGAAATTGCCATCGCGAGTCCATTATTGGAAGACATCGATTTGTCAGGTGCTCGTGGTATTTTGGTTAATATTACTGCTGGACCAAGCTTCTCTATTGATGAGTTTGAAACCGTCGGTAATGCCGTGAAAGCCTTTGCATCTGAAAATGCAACTGTGGTTATCGGTACAGTTATCGATATGGATATGACTGACGAATTGCGCGTTACTGTTGTTGCTACTGGTATTGGTACTGAGCGTAAACCTGATATCTCATTAGTTTCTAACCGTGCACCGCGTGTCACACATGAACATAGTGAATTTCGCTTAACCGGTAACGGTGCGCCAGTAGCATCAAATAGTATTACCTCTGAAAGTTTGCGTTCTTCAGCACAAGAAGATAAACACGAAAGTGGCAGCGACTTAGAATATTTGGATATTCCGGCCTTTTTACGTAAACAGGCTGATTAATTGGCGGGCTAAGGGAATTTTAGGATTAATTATGTTGTCTCTATATTGCATCCTTCAATAAACGGCATATGCTGGTTATTATTGAAATGTGACAGTATTTTGACAAGGCTAAGCATTTTTAGTACTATACGTGCCCATTTTTATTACGTTTTGGCAATAGAGCAAAAGGTAGATGATTAAACAACGTACAATCAAACAATCTGTTCAGGAAACTGGGATAGGTTTGCATAAAGGTGACAAGGTCACAATGACTCTCCGGCCAGCGCCGGCAAATACAGGTATCGTATTTCGCCGCGTTGACCTTGAGCCTTATGCAGATATTCCGGCCCGCGCGAACGCGGTTGGCGATACCATGTTGTGTACTTGTGTCAGCAATGAACAAGGTGTCACTATTTCTACGGTTGAACATTTAGCCTCGGCCCTTGCGGGTCTAGGCATAGATAATATTATTGTTGAAGTCGATAGTAATGAACTGCCCATCATGGATGGCAGCGCGAGTCCTTTTATCTTCTTGTTGCAGTCTGCAGGCATTGAAGAATTGAATGCGCCAAAGCGGTTTATAAAGATCACCAAACCAGTAAGAGTGAAAGACGGCGATAAATGGGCAGAACTTCGCCCTTACGACGGTTTCAGAGTGGATTTTCGCATTGACTTCGATCATCCCGTAATCAGTCAAACGCGTCAGCATATGGTGCTTGATTTTGATTCGAACTCATACGTAAGCGAAGTAAGTCGTGCCAGAACTTTTGGTTTTATGAAAGACATCGAGTACATGCACGCGCACAATCTCGCCTTAGGCGGCAGCATGGAAAATGCGGTTGCTTTAGACGAATACCGAGTGTTGAACCCAGAAGGTCTTAGATACAGTGATGAATTTTTAAAACATAAAATTCTCGATGCTATCGGAGACTTGTACCTAGGTGGACACAGTATCATTGGCGAGTTGGTTGCCTACAAGACTGGTCACGGCTTAAATAACAAGCTATTAAATGCATTGTTAAATGATACAAAAGCGTGGGAATTTGTGGGCTACGACACACCTGAAGAAATGCCCATCAGGTTTGCTTCGCCAATACTGGCAAACTAATTTCTATTTTTAAAAAATGCCGCAGCTTTGCGGCATTTTTGCTTTTAGCCACGTTTCTTTTTTCAAGTTTTGAACTATTAAAAGCTTGTGGTAATCTCAGCCAAGAACATGAAGGTTGAAATAGCTTGCCTAACTGCAAATCACTGGCTCTGACCGCGTGTTAGAGTGGAGTCTTAAGTCGGGAAATATTCGCATAACAGTATTAGTGCCAACAGTGGTGATACTGCAGTACAGAGGTCAATTTAAATAATGAATATCACTTTGCTTGTTAAAAGCGAGAAAACACGACTTAAAATTAGCATTGATAAACAAAAAATACTTATCGCCCTGTTACTGATCAGTGGCGTGTTTTTGATATCAAGTCGCTCTACTCAAAGTATTGACGAAAAAGTAGATCGCATAAATTATGCGAAAGCGGGTTTTGAGCAACAACAAAAAGAAGTCACCGAGTTAAAAAATACCGCAGAGCAACAACTTATCAGCATGACAATGAAGTTGGCTGAAATGCAGAGTCATCTTTTACGTCTAAATGCGCTAGGCGCTCGCTTAGTTGAAGAGGCGAATCTGAGCCCGCAAGAATTTAGTTTTGCCGAAGGTCCTGCGATGGGCGGTCCAATGGAATCAACAGAACTTGCTATTCCCATTGAAGATAGTTTAATCAATAAAATGGACGGTTTGTTGGCCCAAATTCAACATAAGACTCAACAACTTAATGCCCTTGAATCTATCATGTTGAGTCACCATATCAAGGATGCTAGCAGACTTGCTGGCAGACCCGTTACCTCTGGTTGGTTGTCGTCACATTACGGTGTGCGTAAAGACCCTTTTAATGGCCAAGCTGCGATGCATAAAGGGGTGGATTTTGCCGGTAAAGAAGGTGATGCGGTGCTTGCGACAGCAGCAGGTGTTGTAACATGGGCAGATGAGCGTTACGGCTATGGAAATCTAGTTGAGATAGATCATGGTGAAGGCTTGGTCACTCGTTATGGGCATAACAAGCTTCTTAATGTTAAGATAGGCGATGTGGTTACTAAAGGGCAGATTATTGCCGAAATGGGGAACACGGGCCGTTCAACTGGCGCCCATGTTCACTACGAAGTGTTGCGAAAAGGGCAACATCTTGATCCACTTCCCTACGTTTATCGGGATTAGTGTTGATCAAAAAAGCGTTTATATAGAGCGCGACGTGGAATCATTGATAATCGGCTCCTTGTGAGCCGATTGTTTTATTTTTATCCTGTTAGTTAGTCATTGTGCTAAGTAAAACTAATAATTAGATTGGAAGCTGTAAGTTGATGTTTTCGAGTATTCTCACCAAAATTTTCGGTAGTCGTAATGACCGCATTCTCAAAAAGCTAAATGTGGCTGTTGAGCAAATTAATCAATTAGAAAGCCAATTAGAGGCATTGTCTGATGACGAGTTAAAGGGCAAAACCTCGGAGTTTTCGCAGCGCTTAGTTGATGGTGCAAGTACCGATGACATCTTAGTTGAAGCCTTTGCTGTTGTCAGAGAAGCCAGTAAGCGCGTATTTAACATGCGTCATTTTGATGTGCAAATGTTGGGTGGTCAGGTTTTGCATCAAGGTAAAATAGCCGAAATGCGCACGGGTGAAGGTAAAACACTGACGTCGACCCTACCAACGTATTTAAATGCCGTTAGCAAAAAAGGTGTCCACGTCATTACCGTGAATGACTACCTGGCTAAGCGTGATGCTGAATGGAGTCGTCCCTTATTTGAATTTTTGGGTTTGTCTGTTGGCTGCAATGTGCCCGGCATGAATCATCAACAGAAAAAAGAAGCTTACGCCGCTGATATTACGTACGGAACAAACAACGAATTTGGTTTTGATTATCTGCGTGACAATATGGCGTTTAGTCCTGAAGACAGAGTACAACGTTCTCTGCATTTCGCCGTTATTGATGAAGTTGACTCTATCTTAATTGATGAGGCCAGAACCCCACTGATCATTTCTGGTCAAGCTGAGGACAGCTCAGAGCTTTACCGTAAAATTAATGTGATTATTCCTGAGTTAATCAGACAAGAAAAAGAAGACGAAGAAGGCAAAGAAGGCGAAGGTGATTTCACTATCGATGAAAAATCAAAGCAAATCCACCTAACCGAGAAAGGGCAATTACACGTTGAAGAAATTTTGCAACGTGAGGGTATTTTGCCTGCTGATGAATCTTTATTTGCTGCCGCTAATATATCCTTTTTACATCATGTAAACGCCGCCCTACGTGCCCACAAAATGTTCAGTCGAGACGTAGATTATATCGTCAAAGAGGGGCAAATTGTCATTGTTGACGAGCATACAGGTCGTACAATGGAAGGCCGTCGTTGGTCAGAAGGTTTACACCAAGCGGTTGAAGCAAAAGAAGGGGTTAACATTCAGAATGAAAATCAAACCTTAGCGTCAATTACCTTTCAAAATTATTTCCGTTTGTACGAGAAGTTAGCAGGCATGACAGGTACTGCTGATACTGAAGCCTTTGAATTTCAGTCTATATACGGGTTAGAAACTGTGGTTATCCCTACCAATCAACCGATGGTAAGAAAAGATAAAGCGGATTTGATTTATCTGACAGCAGAAGAGAAGTACGAAGCGATAGTCGAAGACATCAAAGACTGCGTTAAACGCGGTCAACCGGTTTTAGTTGGTACGGTATCCATCGAAAATTCAGAGCTTATTTCGGGTATTTTGAAAAAATCTAAAATCACTCATAAGGTGTTGAACGCAAAATTCCACGAACAAGAAGCGGACATCATTGCTCAGGCCGGTAAGCCGGGTGCCGTTACAATTGCAACCAACATGGCTGGCCGAGGTACGGATATTGTTCTAGGTGGTAATTGGCAGGTTGCGGTTGATAAAATCAATGATCCTAAATTGGGTACGGTTGAAAAAATCAAACAAGAATGGAAAGCTGATCATGAAGCGGTCCTAAAAGCGGGTGGTTTACATATTATTGGTACTGAGCGTCATGAGTCTCGCCGTATCGACAACCAGTTACGAGGCCGTGCTGGTCGACAGGGTGATCCTGGGTCATCGCGTTTTTACCTATCATTAGATGACGCTTTAATGCGCATTTTTGCTTCTGAAAAAATGGGCAATATGATGAAGCGCTTAGGGATGGAACGTGGCGAAGCAATTGAGCATCCTTGGGTGACACGTGCAATCGAAAACGCTCAGCGCAAGGTAGAAGGCCGTAACTTTGATATTCGCAAACAATTACTTGAATACGATGATGTGGCGAACGACCAGCGTAAGGTAATTTACCAGCAACGCAATGAACTCCTAGACGAAGGCGATATCAGCACTACCATCGAGGCCATTCGTGTTGATGTACTCAATGGTGTTATCGATCAATATATTCCACCGCAATCGTTAGACGAAATGTGGGATATCGACGGCCTCGAAGAGCGTTTTAAAAGCGACTTTTTACTTGATTTACCGGTTAAACAATGGCTGGCAGAAGACAATAAGCTGTTTGAAGAAAAACTACGTGAACGCTTAATTGCTGAAGTAGTGGGCGCGTATAAAGCCAAAGAAGAAATCGTTGGTGCGTCGGTGATCCGTCATTTTGAAAAAGCGGTGATGCTACAAAACCTTGATAGCCATTGGAAAGAACATTTGGCTGCAATGGATTACTTGCGTCAAGGTATTCATTTGCGTGGCTTTGCGCAAAAAAATCCAAAACAAGAATACAAACGTGAGTCATTTGAATTGTTTTCACAAATGCTTGAAACCCTCAAAGTAGAAGTCATTACCATTTTGAGCAAAGTACAAGTCAAAGCAGAATCTGAAGTTGAAGCGATGGAAGAAAAACGCCGTATCGCCGAGCAACAACGAGCCAAAAGCTTTGAACATGAATCGCCAAGCGAGGCTAAGGTGCCAGCGCCTGCCCAGGCATCAGCGCCTGCCAGTTCTGGGTTACGCCAAGGGCCTAAAGTGAGTCGTAATGATTTGTGCCCTTGTGGTTCAGGTAAAAAGTACAAACAATGTCACGGTAAATTAAGCTAAATTTCAGTAAAAAGAGAAGTAGTAAGGCTTGATTTTACTGGCAATTGAAATGAAAGAGTCGAACAGCTTGTTCGACTTTTTTGTGACATAAATTTGGAGTTTAAGATGAAAATTGTCGACGTAGCTGTTGGGGTGATCAAACGCCAAGATATGATCTATATCAGCAAGCGCGCTGATAACTTGCATCAAGGTGGTCTGTGGGAATTTCCCGGTGGAAAAAAGGAAGCTCACGAAACCATCGAGGACGCCCTATGCCGAGAACTTCTCGAAGAAGTCAATATTAGCGTATTAGTACAAACGCCCTTGATGGTCATCGAGCACGATTACGGCGATAAAAAAGTAAGATTAGATGTCAGAGTGGTTGAACAATTTAATGGAGAGCCAAGCCCGCAAGAAGGACAGCTGGCTAAGTGGGTTACTATCGCTAACCTACACGATTATGCCTTTCCAGAGGCGAATCTCGCTATCATGGCGAAAGTGGCCGAATTGGTTTAATCATCTGACAACACTGAGTGACACACATAAAGCACTAGCCTGTAGGGGTAAATGCTGCCATTGTGAGTAATTTTGTTTGTCAGATATTCAGTTTTTCCAACCTCAAATTAGCAAAAACGGTGGTATATAACGATGCAATCACAACGTCATTATCCAATTGGTACGCCGGGTAAAAAGTGGGGCGAGGCAGAAAAAAAACAATGGTTGTCAGCGCAAAGTATTAAACGCTCCTATGCAGCTGATGTCCTAGCGGAAATTGAAACAATGCCGCCATTTTTTAAAACCCAACAATATGGTGAATTGGAATATGCGGCAGCAACGTACCCCTTAATTGCCCTTACTAGTTCAGACTGGGACGACAACAAACCAATCGCCTTGATCACAGGTGGCGTGCATGGTTATGAAACGAGTGGGGTGCATGGTGCTTTGCGTTTTGCTCAAACTAAAGCCCTAGATTTTGCTGATGACTTTAATTTTATTATAGTGCCCTGCGTTAGCCCTTGGGGGTATGAAACCATAAACCGGTGGAATCCTTTAGCGATTGACCCTAATCGCTCGTTTTACCCTGATAGTCCCGCGCCGGAAGCTGCAAATTTAATGAGCTTGGTTGAAGACTTAAATATATTGGTTCATATCGACCTCCATGAGACGACTGATACCGACAATTCGGAATTTCGTCCGGCCTTAGCAGCAAGGGATGCCATAGAACAACATAGCTGGGAGATACCAGATGGTTTCTATACGGTAGGAGATAGCAAGAATCCTTGTACAGGCTTTCAAACAGCCATAATAGCCGCGGTAGAGCAAGTCACTCATATCGCCCCCAGCGATGCGAAGGGAATGATCATTGGTGCACCGATGGAGCAAAAAGGCGTGATCAATTATCCCTTAAAACAATTAGGACTGTGCGCAAGTGTAAGTAATGCAGAATTTACCACTACAACCGAAGTGTATCCCGATAGTCCTAAAACCAATCCAGAAAATTGCATATTGGCTCAAGTAGCGGCAATTAGTGGTGGTTTGCGTTTTATCATTGAGCAGTTTTAATCAGGCTGGTGAAAAAATTAAGCGAGGAGAAAGGTTGAGTAACGAATTACATTATCGCTTCAGCAATGGACAAGTGGCTAATCGGTTTTTAAATGAGTTGACTCATTGGTCGTCTTCTTCAGGTCATGTCGTGGTAAAAGCAAAATTAGCTAAAGCCTCTCATACGGTGCAAGTGCGGTATGAATTTGATGGGCGGGGCTTTGACTACACCTGCTCAGAGCTTGATGAACTAGCCGCTAACTATGGTGGCGAAGAGGTGTAAACTCGGTGTGTTTTGCTTGTTTAATGAAGCTAATTGGGGATGGCAGTAACAACCTTTAACATCAGCGTTTATCTGAGAGCCGAGGTAATCCACTTGGCTCATATTACTTATTTGCTGAGATAGACTGTTATTGGTTAGACAGCCAAGTCCTACAGAATAAGGGCCTAAATAGAGTAATTGTTCATTGTCATTAAATACCGCCACAGCTGGTGTAGCAGGAACAAATTCAGCCAGTTGGGGCATAAGCTTTAAATCAATTAATTCGTTTTGAAATCCCAGATTTGCAAGGCTCTGACTGAGTTCTTGGCTGTGATTTTCAGCCAACGCTTCACAAATACAGTCATCAGCCCTGATATGAAAGACCCTATTTGCCAGATTAGGTGAGACAGTTTTGAGGGTCTTGGTTAATTGAGGCTCAAACTCTGCCTCTAAACTTTTCATGACTAAGGTCTGTTCAGGATCGAAAAGGCTCAGTTTGGCTGCATCTGTTACTTTCAGTAGGGCAAAAACAACAGCCAACCAAATAACTAAGCCAAACCAAAGCCTTAATTTCATACTTTAAATTGACCTATTTGCTTAAGTAAAGTCACACACATATCGTGCAAACTACTGACTTCTTGTTTCACAGAGTTCATATACTCAGATTCTTCTTTCGACAAACCATCAAGTTGTTGAGCGGCATCAGAAATAGTGGTGGATAAACTGTATTGTTGTTTTGACGCGGTCGCTATTTGACGAACGTTAGTGCTTACTTCACCAATAGCTTGCACGATTTCATGCATGACTTTGACGTTTTTAGAGGATTCAGCCACCGAGCTGTCAACCATGGTTACGCAGTCGTTCATTTGCGTGACTGAGTTACTTGCACTGCTAATTAACGTTGCTGTGATGGTCTCTATTTCTTCAGCACTCATTTTTGATTTAATCGCCAATTGGCGTACTTCGTCTGCAACCACAGCAAATCCTCGACCGTGTTCACCGGCTCTTGCTGATTCAATGGCGGCATTCAAGGCCAAAAGATTGGTCTGTTCAGCAACGGTTTTTATGGACTGCATTACTGTTGAAATGTTTTGACACTTCTCACTCAGTTCCTGAATAGCGCGAGAGGCTAAGGTTAAGGTATCTCTAAGGGTTTCGATACCTTTGCCAGATTGAACCACATTTTTAGCGGTATTTGAGGTTTTAGATTCAGCTTCAGAGCTCAACGTATTGGCATGCTCTGACAAAGAGGTAATCGCATTGACCGCTGAAACAATTTCCTCAATCGACTGATTAATACTGCTAACTTGTTTTACCCTTATTTCGTAAGAAGCAGCGAGTTTCAACGAAGATGTTTGGACTTTGTCGGTAATATCTACCGCACTTTCGCTCAACTCTCTCGATTGACTCACTAATACTTTGATAGCGTGAATGAGTGCATTGAACTCTTTTAGCTCATCATCGTTTTGCATGTCGATATGGGTAAAGTCGAGGTGATGTTTGTCTTGCATAATGGCACTTACATTTTTAGCTAGGGAGAATGACGAGCGACCCTCTGCATGGTTTTTCATGGCCATAAACATCAAAACACCACCTTCGATTAGGGCGAATACCGCATGGATAATCAATATATGAAACTGCAAACTGCTCTGTTCAAAAACATAAACGCCCGCATCGTTTATTTGTAGTACATAAAATAAAATATGATGCACCGCGACCACCGCGGTACTCGAAGCAATCACTTTCCAATCACGGTAAAAAGATAAAATGGCGAGGATAGCAAATATCTCGAAATGCATTTCAGTCATACCAAAGGTCTGTTGAATATGCAGCGCAGTAAAAAGTTGTACACCGATACCAACGGCATGACGACTAATTGCTTCAGCGGGAAATTTAAAACTTAAGTACAGAGGAACAACGAGAATCAAGGTACCAATAAGCAGTGGCTCTAGCCAACTCCCATAAAATACAGCAATCCCAATGGACGTTAACCACTGAATAACTAAAACGTACCGAAAGGTTTGATGGGCTTGCGAAATCCAAGGGTATAACATAGATATCTTCTCCATTTTTAAACATAATCCAAGACTCACAGGAGTCAGAATGACGATTTTTTAATTGGTAATGAAACTACTTAAGGGTATCGGCACAGTATCCGCTTGCCTTGATTAATTATTCCGTCGTAATAGATACTTCATACCCACTGTATTTTCGCATGTTAATAACTCGGTCATTATCGAGTAACCAATACTGACCTTTAATACCCTGTAATATTCCACTAAAGGTCATCTCTTTATCGAGATTGATGGATTTTATTTTTTCGGGGTAATGCTCAACAGGATAATCAATTGCTACCTCAGGTGTCTCAATAAACTGGATGGCCTGAAAACCAAACTCTTGTTGAATTTCATCTAACTCAGGTTCTACTTTTGTTAATAATAGTTGTTTGAGAGCCTGTAAATCGACTTTTTCAGGCTTACCTTTTAACATGGTACGCCAATTGGTTTTATCTGCGATATGTGGCTTAAACGCGCTCTCAACTAGGCCACTAATTAACCGGTTTTGAACCCGCAAAATGGCTTGCGCCTGACTGGCTCCTTGATCAATCCAGCGACTTGAGACCCCGTCAGTGACATGCCGTGTTATGCCTACTTTTACCGTGCCAGTATTAGCCAAATAAACAAAATGGTCTTGTAAACAATTAGCTTCTCCCCAAGCCGGTTCTCGGCATGTGCCTGCGTCATAATGACACAACTCTGGCTTAATAATGCAGCTATCACATTGAGCCAGTTTGGTCAGGCAGCGATAACAATAGCCTTGATTAAAACTGGTTTTAGTTTTTGTTCCGCAATGCACACAAAGAATAATTCCTGAGTAGTTCAATGAAATTGTTTTGCCGATAAGCGGGTTCATATCAATATGTGAATCACCAATAGGCAAAACATATTGAGCCGGTGATGATGAACGAGCCGAGGCTCGCATTTTGTGAATAATCCCATTAAATTGCATTACTACTCTCTAGGCAAAA
Source organism: Paraglaciecola sp. (assembly GCF_030730205.1). Classification (GTDB taxonomy): domain Bacteria; phylum Pseudomonadota; class Gammaproteobacteria; order Enterobacterales; family Alteromonadaceae; genus Paraglaciecola. Next base: position 7,700 of record NZ_JANQVQ010000048.1, on the reverse strand, counting down.
CTACTTTATTAGGCTGCTAAATGTATCACAGCTGTAGGGTGAATTCTCTTTCGGATCGTGCGCTAAAACATCCTTAGCGCCAAATGTTGTTACTGCAAATAGGTAAAAATCAGCAATAGATTTGGGTAATTTCGCGGCAAGTAACATCTGGTAAAATAGTTCATCTACCTCTTGTTTCGCAAGGGGAATGCTATCTAAATACTGGTATAAGGCGTCATGAATTAAACTAGCATGCAGGGCGATTTGCCAAAATACAGTTTTTTCAACTCGTATACCCTGAGGTGTAAGCATATTAATGGCATGTTCTTTATGCCACCAATCAGGTGTGCCAATTAATGCAAACCAATAAAACAAGCGTTTAGGCGTGCAGCCGTCCCAGGCATAAGTGCGTGGGGCCTCTAGTTGATAACTTACCGTCTTGGTTTCCCTTACTAGAGTATTGTGTCCTGGGTTAACGATAATGAGTCCGTTGTGGATCACTAGCCAGTCACTGTAAAAATATTTGTTTAGGGACAACGAGGTTTCATACACCAAAGGATAATCAATATAATTGATCCAAGGGCCTTCTCTGTCTCGACTGGCAAAGCCCCATTTTTCTAGTTCTTTCGTTTTGGCTCGAAGAGCTCTTTTTTCTCGTGTTTCCCACCCGATGTGTCTGGGGATATAAAATCCTAAACACAAAATAATACCTAAAATAACAAATGTCAGAATTAAACTAGGGTAGTTAAAAAGTAAAAATAAAATAATCAGCACACCAATAAAAAACAGTAGGCGGAGGATTTTATCTATGCGCTTGACGAGGTGGATATGATTGGTTGGTCTGTCCATGATAACTCCAACATAATTACTTGCACAAAATAAAAGTATAGAGGGCTATGATGAAAAAAGCACCGCACTGCGATCCTGTTTTTCTGGATTGATAAACCATTCGTGACTCAGCTGACTTTTGGGGTGTATCCATAGCTTAAGATGCTTTATGCTACTTTTTTCACGTTTGCTGCAAGGCAGTATGCCAGTGATTTGCAATTTGGAGCTTCGCCTTATGTTAAAGAAAATCTGCCTAACATACTTAAGCGTTTTGTTGGCGTTACTGATGCTCGATGGTTTATGGTTGGGCTGGCTTGCTAAAGATACCTATCAGCAACAAATTGGTTTTTTAATGCGCCAAGAAATGCCAGTGTGGCCGTGGGTCGTTTTTTATGTACTTTATTCTGCCAGTATTGTTTATTTGGCCATTGTGTCTTCTGACAAACTTATTCAAGGCCTCAGTAAAGGCTTTGTGCTAGGACTAAGCGCTTATGGTGCTTATAACCTGACTAATTACACGCTGATTGAGAGCTGGCCTCTTGCCATCACCTTACAAGATTGGGCATGGGGTTGTACCGTTACATCCATCACTGCATTGGTAGGTATGTGGGTGTGGTTACGATGCAAATAAACGTACAAATATCGTAACAATTTGCGTATTTTTTTGGGCAAATAGCTGTGTTAGCCTTGTCCCCCTTCAATATCGCAGTAGCCAAGATGAGAACAAACGACCAATATTCATTTCAAGAGCACGGTAGTTTTACTATTGAAATTAAAGACAAAACGATTGAAGTCTGTGCCTTTGGTGCATGGAATGAAAAAACCTCTGAGCTTTTCAAAGAACAATATTTACGCCAAGCTCAGTGCTTGACTGCAGAACCTTGGGCGTGTTTGCTCAATTTAACAGACTGGGAATTAGGCACGGGCGAAATTTTAAGGGTGGGGCAAGATTTAAACGCATGGTCTTATGCACACAATCAGCGCTTTAGCGCCATCGTTAGTAGCTTAGCTTTGCACCGACACTTAATTGAAAAAATACAAGAGCCCACTAAAAGTATTCAGCATCAATATTTTACCCAAAGCCAAGCGGCAAAAGATTGGCTTAGATCACTCAATCTCTACTCCTGATTAAGGGTTGATATAGCCACTTGCAATCTACTTAATAAGCTAGGGTCGATATTCCTATTTGCTGCTAGATAAGCGGTAATTTCAAGTTCTGGAATATAACTAATGAACTGGACACTGTCTAAGGGATGATTCAAGCGCTGTAGCATATCGTCTATCAAATCCACTGATTCGATAATCAAATCTACATTTTTATTGATTAACAATTGCCATGAACAACCAATATCTGCGCAAGTGATAAAGTGTTTATCTTCAATAAAGCCTTGTTTTATTAGCCATAAATGCGAAATGTCGTCTCGTTGCACCACAATACGATATTGTTTAGCCTCTGCAAGCTCATTTAACACAATATCTTTTCTATCTTGCAAACTGACCCAGCCAAATTTGTACTGGGCAACGGGAGCTAACCAATAAAATAATGGGGCGCGTTCCTCGGTTTTTGCCATAGAATAAATCAGGGTGTTAGGCTCATTACTGGCTTTACGGTAGGCACGTGCCCAAGGGTAAATATCAATGGGAGCCTTAACATTGGCTTGTTGTAGTATCGCCTGTACTTTTTGGGTCGCAAGGCCGCTGACCTGCTCATTCTCGATAATTTGATGAGGAGGAGAAAACTCGGTGACAATTTTTAGCGGGGCTGTTTGTGCTCTGCTGGTGAGTGTGAACATAAGCAGAATAAGGTACAAAAATAAACAAACGCGTTGATGTCGGTTTAGGTGCATAGAAGTCCATATTTACTGCTGAGCAATAGCGCCATCATAATTAAATCGACAATAATTTCCAAAACTTACTTTGCATTTAAGGATAACATTGCTGCCATTGAAACAACTTGAAGCATTTAAATCACGGTATCTGGCATCTATTTAACTTCAAGCGTCGTTAAACTCGGTAGACTAGGTTTAATTCAATTTTGGTAACATAATTTCTGTGAAAAAACATACAACTAAAACATTGATGGCGTGGCTTTTTGGCCAATTAAAACCCTATAAATTACAGGTGGCCTGGGCCATGTTAGCGCTAATTGTTGGGGCAATGTCGTGGTTAGTGTTGGGGCAGGGTGTAAAGTACGTGGTCGACCAAGGTTTTGTCGCCAACAATGCACAACGTTTAAACGAACTGGTTCTATTGGTGTTAGGGATCGGTTTAATTGGCAGCGTGGCTACCTATTTTAGATTTTATTACATGATTTGGTTGGGTGAGCGTGTTAGCGCTGATATTCGGCAAAATGTGTATTCACACCTATTAACATTGTCACCTGCTTTTTTTGCTGAAACTCGCACCGGCGAAGTTATCTCGCGCTTTACCTCTGATACCACGGTTCTGCAATCAGTGGTTGGAATGGGACTATCAATGGCCTTAAGGGCAACCGTTACCTTTATTGGTTCGCTCATTTTGATGATGTTAACCAGTCCCATGTTAACCCTTTATGTCTTGATTGCGGTGCCTATAGTGCTGCTACCGATTCGAATTTTTGGCGCTAAAGTGCGGATTTACGCGCGTAACAGTCAAGACCGAGTGGCCGATGTGGGTGCCTATATCGATGAAAGTTTGCACGAAATTCAAACCGTTCAAGCTTACACCCATGAATCCATCGATAAACAACGCTTTTTTAGTCGTATAGATGGCGTAATGGACGCTGCCAGAAAACGCATTCAATTTAGAGCGCTGATGATCGCGACTATTATGGGCATCAGTTTGTTTGCTATCACCCTCGTGGCTTGGTTAGGTGCTCAATTAGTCTTAAATAGCGAGCTAACCGCAGGTGAGTTAACCGCCTTTATGTTTTATGCCGTGATGGCGGGTGGCAGTGTCGCGACCATTAGCGAAGTGATAGGTGAAATTCAGAAGGCCGCCGGAGCCAGTGAACGTTTGATGGAACTGTTGCACACGAAAAGTACGGTACAAACTCAAGATAAACCTGTGCTTCTTCCACAAAAAGTGAAGGGCGAACTTAGCCTCAACCACATCTCATTTTATTATCCTGTGGCTGATCATGTGCCGGTTTTAAAGGATATTACTCTGCATATCAAATCCGGCGAGCGTATCGCCTTAGTTGGGCCAAGTGGTGCAGGTAAGTCAACCTTGTTTCAATTACTGTTACGTTTTTATGATGTGCAAGAAGGCGATATCATCCTCGATGGTCAGCCCATTGCTCAGCTTAACATTCAGCAGCTCAGGCAACAATTTGCTTTGGTGTCACAAGAATCGGTTATTTTCGCGTGTAGTGTATTTGACAACATTGCTTATGGACGACCATCGGCGAGTTATGAGGCGGTTATTGCTGCCGCTAAAGCGGCTCGGGCCGATGAATTTGTTTGTGAATTCAGTGAAGCCTATGACACGCAGTTGGGTGAACGAGGTGTGCGCTTATCTGGTGGTCAAAAACAACGAATAGCCATTGCACGAGCGATTTTGGCTGACCGACCTGTGCTGCTACTAGACGAGGCCACTAGTGCACTTGATGCGGGTAATGAGGTTAAGGTGAAACAGGCTCTTGATGAACTAATGAAAGATAAAACCACCATTATTATTGCTCATCGACTTTCTACGGTTATTAATGCCGACCGCATTATTGTGATGGAAAAGGGACGGATAATCGCTTCGGGCACCCATCAAGAACTCATGGTAGCGAATCCTTTATACCGTGAACTAGCAGAGCTGCAATTGATTAGTTAATATTTTAGTTACTGGCAAGTCAACCGAAGACTGCGTTTTGTTTTAAGAAGAGATAATTCATGAAAATAGCCCAAATCGGTGAAGCCATTCTTCGCACCCCGGCTCGTAAGGTGACAACAGATGAGCTTGGCGGGGCAGAGCTCAAACTGTTTGCTGATGCCATGCTCAATAGCATGTTAGAGGCCAATGGCATTGGTATTGCTGCCCCACAAGTGTTTGACCCAAGAGCAATCATGATTATTGCCTCACGGCCTAATGTGCGTTATCCCAATGCACCACAAATGGATCCCGTTCTATTAATCAATCCCATTATATTAAAGCAAAGTGAGAACAAAGTATGGGAGTGGGAGGGATGCTTGTCTGTCCCTGCGCTACGAGGCAAAATTGAGCGGCCAGACTGGGTTGAAATTGTTTATCAAACCATCGATGGTGGTGAGCACAAGGCGCGTTTTGAAGGCTTTGTTGCTAGAGTGTTTTTACATGAATATGATCACTTAATTGGTCTCACCTGGTTAGACCATATTCAATCTAATGCCCACATTATGGCGAATGAGGTATGGTTACATGCCTTGGAGCAAGGCGCTCTGTAACATAAAGTCTAAGGAACAGCGTGAAAGTAACAAACTCGAATTTTTTCTCCTCTGCTCTAGCGAAACCAACAAGCTTGATGTGGTTAGGCTTAGGTGCCGTATTAGCCATACTTTTTATTGAGCTGGCCTTGCGTGTCTTAGCTGGCGATACCATGGCATTTGATCGCAATATTATATTAGCGATGCGCAACCCTGCTGATTTATCTGATCCACTTGGACCCTATTGGTTTGAAGAGTTAATGCGCGACATCACCGCGCTTGGAGGTACCGGTATTCTGAGTTTCATTACTTTATTTACCGTCATGTACCTGTATTTGCAAAAACATCGACACATGGCGTTTTTGGTCGCTGTGATGATTGTGTCGGGCATGATATGTAGCAGCCTGTTAAAATATGGTTTTTCTCGGCCTCGACCAGACTTAGTTCCTCATGGTAGTTATGTGTACACCAGTAGTTTCCCCAGTGGACATTCTATGATGTCGGCCTTGGTGTATATTACTCTTGCGGCGATTTATGCTCGTAGTCAGTTTAGGCGAAGCCTAAAGTTACTCATCATGGCCAGTGCGCTGTTGGTGGTTGCTTCAATTGGCTTAAGTCGTGTGTATCTTGGCGTCCATTGGCCAAGTGATGTACTAGCAGGTTGGTGTGCAGGAAGTATATGGGCGCTAATGAGTTATCGTTTAGTCAGGTACGGACAAAAACGGGGTAAATTGACCTTTTAGCCTGACTACCTAAATCCGCTGTTTGCAGCGGTGCAGGCGGGTAACACTTTATTTCAATTATCCTGCTGCTTATTTTCATCGCTTTCGTTAGCATGTTTTTATTATTTTTTGAGTAAGGTGCTTATGCCATTGTTTCCTTCGCTTCACCGTATTATTCCGTACAGTACCTTTTTGTTGTGCTTTATTGCCACGCCCTTATTGGCGCAAGAGCCCGTAAGCAGCAATCAACCTGAAACACCAGTTGAACCGCAAAGCTTTGCACAATGTGTGGTGGGTTTGCAGCAACGGGCTCTAAAGTCAGGCATTTCAGCCAATACCGTAGAGCAGGTTTTGGGGCAAGCGCGCCATCTGGCGAAAATTTTGGAATATGACCGCAATCAACCTGAATTTGTGCAAACCTTTCCTGGCTATTATTCTGCTCGTGTTAATGACTGGCGCATTAACAAAGGGCGAGAAATGCTGGCTAAACACCGAGATTTTTTAGCCAAGCTAAGTAAAGAATATGGTGTTCCAGGTCATTATTTAGTCGCTTTTTGGGGCTTAGAAACCAATTTTGGCAATTACAAAGGCAAAATGCCAATCATCGATTCATTAGCCACCTTAGCCTGTGATGAACGTCGAAGTCAGTATTTTTCAGCGGAGTTATTACAAGCCTTACGCTTGTTAGAACGAGAACAGCTAAATGTCATTGACATGGTTGGCTCGTGGGCGGGGGCAATGGGGCACACGCAGTTTATGCCCACCGCATACCTCACCTATGCCCGTGACGGTGACGGTGACGGTAAAATGGATTTATGGAGCAGTGAGTTAGATGCTCTCGCATCTGCCGCTAACTTTTTAAAAGCGTTAGGTTGGCAAGCTGGGTACCGCTGGGGTAGGGAAGTACAACTGCCAGCCAACTTTGACTATCAGCTAGCGGGTAAAAGCAAGCCTCAACCATTATCATTTTGGCGTGAGCAAGGCTTAAGCACAACGGCGAATAAACAACTTGAAAACAGTGACCTTGCCGCAGCCTTGTTAATCCCTGCGGGACATGAAGGCCCTGCCTTTTTAGCTTACCAAAACTTTAAGGTCATCTTACGTTGGAATAATTCTGAATATTACGGTATTGCAGTGGGTCAACTTGCTGATCAAATTGCTGGTGGTGCTGGTTTGTCAAAACCGTTGCCTGACCTACCAAAATATACCTTGGCGCAGATGCAGCAGTTTCAACAAAAGCTTAATGAGCTGGGCTTTGATGTTGGCAAGCCTGACGGCATTTTGGGGCCAGCGACACGAACAGGCGTTCGCGCTTTCCAAAGTGCTAAAAACTTAATTGCTGATGGTTATCCAAGTAAAGAAACCGTGGAATTGGCCCTACAAATGTAAGGCTACAGTAGGCTGTGCGGCCTTGTAGGTCACAATGCTTGTATTCAAGCCGCATCATCACTACCTTTTTACTATCTTACGGATGAAATATCTTGTGGGATGATAATCACAAACTCAGTGGTCATAAGATCCTGCGCTCGCTTTTAGAGCTAAAGCGTTATCGTCCAAGCCGAAGCCCCCAGAAATACACAAACGTTACTTTTGGACTCAAAGTTATTTCGTTGAGACAATTGGCAATGCCAATGAATAAACGATGAGAAAGTAAGTCCAGAACCAATTGATTGAGCTTGATAGCCAAGAAGAGAACACTAGGGCGTGTTGGAGCTATTTTAAAACTCGGTCGCTTACGGCTGATTCTTTTAACAAATATTTTTTGTTTTAGATCAATTAAACACTCAGTAAATATAGGATC
>NZ_JANQVQ010000047.1 GCF_030730205.1 Paraglaciecola sp. | reverse complement strand
GAACAAATGTGCCAATGTTTGGACAAACTACGCTAGTTATATTATCTATGCATGAGGTCAGATTACGTCAAATAAGAACGCTAAATAGCCAAAACACCTAACGGATATTTTATTGAAAAGTGTTTCCCCCATATGAATTTAAAGGTTGCAAATATCTATGTTTTGACGCAAAGATATGTGACCACCTCGTGACAAATATTCTGATTAACGATTGAAAATTGTGGGGGCCACATCGTTATTTTTTAAAATTGTGACTCATCTAAACGGTATGATATGGCACAAAATGGGATTATTAATCTTTATGTAAAACAAATAGTTAAGAATATTAACAATGGTTATCGCCAGATTGAGCACATTTAAAAACAATTAATACACCTCGTTTTTCTTAGCACTCGGGAGGTATTATACCGAGTTAATACAGAGCTAAGCGTAGAAAAGATAATAAGTAATATTAACATCGCCAATGGTATTGCTTGGAGTAGTGACGCATCTTTATTTTATTTGGCTAACTCTGCTTTACAAACAATCTTTCAGTGTGATTTTAATAACGCTACAGACGCAATCAGTAACAAGCGAATTTATGCTAGTACCATTACCAATGTTTTTCCAGACGGTGCTAGCGTTGATAGTAAATACAATCTTTGGAGCGCAAATTGGGGCGGAACTTCCCTTAGTTGTTACGCAGTAAATGGAGCTGAAAGAGTTTTTGAGATGCCAGTGAGCCACCCTACTTGAATCACTTTTGGTGGTGATAATAATGATTTAATGTTTGTCACAACAGCTAACTGCGAACTTTCGGCAGCACAAAAAGCAGAACAACCGCTAGCCGGTAGTTTGCTTATTTTTAGGTCAGAGGCCATAGGATTAGACAGCCATATATTTTCTACTGCCACACAGATGAATTCCATTTTGCTAGACACAAACTCAGTTTATTGCATTCAAATGATTAGACTTTCAAACAACGACATATGTGATTATTAACCAACATGCTCAGCTAAATTTAATTAAAGATGCACAGTAATCCTGAGCAAAAAGCAATAAACAGGATAAGGGGCCGGATCATATTGAGATTAAAAAAACGACCTAAAAACAAAGATAACAAATAGCCTACTATCACTGCTGGCACACTATAAACAAACAACCAGAGATCTTGTTTACCCACCACCCCAGCCATGCTCAGTGACACTATACTTAAGGCATTGATATAGACAAAAAACAAACTTAGGTTTGCTTTGATTTGTTCCTTATGAGCGGTTTGATATAACAAACCCATAGGTGCGCCACCTGCCGAGGTTAAAGTTCCCATAAAACCAGACAAAGAACCCGCAACAGCACTGGTAACACCAGATACTTGAGGAGTAAACCCAGCCACTGACAATAACACCGCACAGACGATCGACAGTCCAAATAAAATTTGATACTGGCCTAAATCCACATAAGTAATTACAGCTGTGGCAAGAAAAACCCCAACACTACCACCGAGAATGGAAAATGACGCCAGCTGTTTGTTGATATATTTACGGTTTGCCAATAACAAGGCCAAAGTAACAACCAAGGCATTTAGGATCATAGGTACGGGAACTAATTGCGGTGCAATTAAAAATAAAAGAGGTGCGCTGAACAAGCCCAGACCAAAGCCAATAAGCCCTTGTAAGCAGGCACCTGTAATGAGTATTAGATAAACTAAAGCCCAATCATGAAAAGCTAAAATCATCAATTCTGTTGCTGCGCATACTGACATTTGACATATTGTATTATGAATATCATGAGTTTAGGCTTTATACAATGCTTATACCCCCACTCAAACCAAATACCGTAAATAGCTTAATATTAAACCCAACCACCATCAACAATAATGGATTGAGCGGTAAGCATCTTACTGTCGTCAGCGGCTAAAAATAGCGCGGCGCTGGCAATATGTGTAGATTCGAGAGTTTCTTTAATACATTGGTTTTTGCGAATGTCTTCAAAATCACTGGCTTGCAGGCGATGATAAAGCTGTTTTTCTGTCATTACCCAGCCCGGAATTAAGGTATTTACGCGAATATTGTCACGGCCATGATGTTTAGCCAACGTACGTGTCATACCTTCTAGAGCGGCTTTAGCCGTGGTGTAAACCGGCATAAAGTCTTGTTTAATGCGCCAGCTAATAGAGCCAAGATTAATAATACTGCCACCACCTAAACGTTTCATATGGGTGACAACTGCTTGTGCAGTAAAAAAGTTTGGACGTAAATTTACCGCCATTTGGTCATCCCAATACTCCACCGACAGACTTTCGGTATCATGACGAGCATCATTTGCGGCGTTATTCACTAACACCCCAATATCACCAAATTGACTTTTGGCGAGATTAATGGTTTCTAATAAATGGGGAATGTTGCGAATATCACATACAAAATACTGAATTCGTTGCTCATCGCTACCACCCATTTCTGCACATAATTGTTGGCTGGCCGGTTCGTCAATATCTATAAAGCTGACTTTAGCGCCTTGTTGGTAGAAGGCACGCACAATTTCGGCACCAATACCTGTGGCTCCACCCGTTATAAAAACATGTTTATTGTTGAGACTTGGATATTGGCTTATCTGTTCATTATTAGCAGACATTAAATGCTCTTAAAGGTATTTTTATTAAGCTTATGGGTCTGTTCTACACGAAAAATAAGCAACTTTTCCGGCAGTATCAGCGACTATTTTTGTTCTTGTTTGGCAATTTCAGCATCGATAAAAATGATGGCCTCGTCAATCAGGTAAGCAGTCATGCTTTTTGCTCTTTCTGGCTGGCGCAAGCTAATAGCCCGATACACTTTATCATGCTCTTCAATAATAGCTTTGATACTGCCTTTAGCCGGAGTGGTGTGCTGGATACTGACATTTAATGCGGTGCTAACAAAATCACGTAACTGGAGAATAAACCGATTATTACTGGCAGCTAAGATACTGGTATGAAAGGCAATATCGGCCTCATGTAAGGACAGGGTAGGATCGCTACCAGCCGCTTCCATACCTTTTAACGCCTGTTCAATCTGCTTGATTTGCTCATCTGTGGCAAATTGTGCAGCAAGTGCCGCAGCTTGAGGCTCAATCGCCATACGCATTTGTAAAAACTCACGTAATACAAATAAAGACGGGCTACTTTCAAGCATCCATTTGAGCACACTTGTATCGTACAAATTCCACTTACTGGCAGGTTCTACCACTATGCCTTTTCTGGGGCGAGAGGTGATGAGGCCTTTGGCTCCTAACATCTTTACGGCTTCGCGGATGGAGGTGCGACTTACACCATAGTCTTCACACATCTTTGCTTCGCTAGGGAAACCTGAGTCGTTCGAATATTCACCGGAAATGATTGCACGGCCTAACTCTTGAGTTACTTTGTCTGATAAATTCAGGTTTTCAATTAAAGCCATGCTTACTCTTCACTTCAAATATCCATTGTTTGATTATCTTATCATAATTTTAAAAGATGTAAGGTCAACGACTTTGATTAAAAGCACAGACAAATAAACAACTTCACTTTGAAGTTTATTTTTAATTAACATCCATGTAACACTTCTCATTTGTAATACAATATGTCAATATTCAAAACTGTAAAACAACGACAATAACTAATGCACAATCTGTGAGAACAACAAGATGATTGAACTGAGTACACTCGACTGGCTGGTGTTAGCCGGCTTTTTTGTATTACTTATAGGGGTGGTGTGGGTATCTATGCGCCAAAAAGGCCAAGATACCGAAGACTATTTTTTGGCAGGCCGCAACGCGAGTTGGCTTGTAATAGGTGCATCGATATTTGCATCAAATATTGGTTCTGAACATTTAGTTGGTTTGTCGGGTGCAGGCGCTCAGTCAGGTATGGCACTGGCTCACTGGGAATTACAATCTTGGATCATATTGTTATTAGGTTGGGTATTTGTACCTTTCTACTGGAGCAGCAAAGTTTACACCATGCCGGAGTTTTTAGAACGTCGTTATAACTCTGCTTCACGTACTTTTTTGTCGATTATCTCATTAGTCAGTTATGTACTCACCAAGGTAGCCGTAACGGTTTATGCCGGAGCCATTGCCTTACAAACCATCCTAGGCATCGATACTATTTATGGCATTGATTTCTTTTGGATATGTGCCTTTGGTTTAGTGGGCATTACCGGGATTTATACCGTATTAGGCGGCATGAAAGCCATTATGTGGACCTCGGTCTTGCAAACTCCTGTATTGATTATCGGTTCGGTTGTTATCCTTGTGGTTGGCCTAGATAAAGTGGGTGGTTGGGCCGAAGTAGAACGTTTAAATGGCGCCAACATGCACTTGATCCGCGCAGCCACTGACGAAGACTTCCCTTGGCCTGGTATTATTTTTGGCTCCTTCATTATTGGCTTCTGGTACTGGTGTACCGACCAATATATCGTGCAACGGGTATTGTCGGCAAAAGGCATTAAAGAAGCCCGCCGCGGTACTATGTTAGCTGGCTATTTAAAACTACTACCGGTCTTTATCTTTTTGGTCCCAGGTATGATTGCCTTTGCTTTAAAAGAAAAAGGACTGATTCATTACGATGGTGCCGATCAGGCCTTCCCAACACTGGTGGCTGAATTATTACCTTCTGGGGTAAAAGGCATAGTAATAGGTGGTATTTTTGCCGCATTGATGAGCTCTTTAGCATCCTTATTTAACTCATCAGCGACCTTATTTACCATCGATTTTTATAAAAAATTCAAACCAGAATCTTCTGAAAAACACCTATTGTCAGTGGGTCGTTGGGCAACCGTAGTGGTGGTAATTTTAGGTATGTTGTGGATACCGGTAATGAGCTTAATTGCTGATGTACTGTATGAATATCTGCAAAGTGTGCAATCACTCATCGCCCCTGGTATTGCGGCAGTATTTTTACTTGGCTTAATTACCCGAAAAATCACCCCAGCCGCCGGTTTTGTCGGCTTAGTAGCGGGTTTTGTATTAGGTATGTTCCGCCTTGTATTACTACCCTTTAAAGACTCTTTGCAAGGCACCATTTTGGCGCCAGTCACCGATATGAACTGGTTGTATTTCTGTATTTTACTGTTTGTATTAGTCTGTGCTGTGATGATCATAACCAGTATCTTTACCAAACAAGCCACAGATGAGCAAATTGATGGACTTACTTTTGGTTGTTTAGGTAAAGCCAGACTAAAAGAAGTCGCAGAAAGTATGGACATTTGGGACTACGTGCATACTGCGGGTATCCTAGGTATTACGGTACTAATCTACTACCGCTTTTGGTAAATCAAATTCCATAAAAAAAGCCCCTGCTGATGAATTCAACAGGGGCTTTTTTATTAGCGCTTAAAAATCAGTCTCCTTGCCCATTAAAAAATAACGGAAAGCCCTGCGCATCCCAATAAATAGGTCGTGCTCTGGCATGCCGATTAGGATCGCTTAAAGGGCTGCCCTTTAGCTCAAGATAATCTCGGCTGTGGTAAATCAACAAATCGGTAATACCATCTTCTGCCACCGTAAAGCTATTGTGACCTGGACCAAAACGGCCTAATTCAGGCTGAGAGCTAAATACCGGTTGTGGTGATTTATGCCAGCTTGATTTGTCCATTAAGTCACTCTCTACATCGGCCCATAACATGCCCATGGCGTAACGATGATCGGTGGCAGCAGCGGAATAAGTAACAAATACTTTGCCATGGCGGATAAGTACCGCAGCGCCTTCGTTAACCTTATACCCCTGTACTTCCCACTCTAAAGTGGGCTCAGTTAAGGTAATCACAGGGCCAGTAATGCTCGATGGGCCATCCATCTCGGCCATTAGTAAAGCAGAGTTATAGGTACGTGGAACGTTCATTTGTGCCCAGATTAAATAACGTTTTCCTTTGTGCTCAAAAGTAGTGGCATCCAAAGCAAAACTATCATCAGGAGTCTTGATTTGCCCTAGCTCTTGCCAATCACCTTCCCTGGGATCGTCACTTTTGTTAGCTAATACATACATTCGTATGCGCCATGGTTCCTCAACATCCCCTGCGGCAAAATAGACATACCAGCTATCGTCAAAACGATGTAATTCTGGCGCCCAAATGTGCGCGCCCATATTGCCCTCTGTATGTTTTTGCCAGATCACTTTTGCTTCGGCCAGTTTAAGATCATTGATACGACAGGCACTGCGTATTTCAATTTCATCAAATAAAGGTGAGGTACCAATGAACTGGTAACAGCCCGTATTTGGGTCTTTATAAATCCAAGGGTCGGCACGTTGCAATACAATGGGGTTATCGATATTTAACTGAGAATTAGTGGCAGCACTCGACAGAGGACTAAAGGCAAGTAATAGACACAGATTCAAGCAATGTTTATTGGCATTTTTAAATAACATAAAGTAATACTCTTGGTTTAATTGTCAGCTTGTTCCACAAATACATTGTTAATATTGTATTACAATTATGCTAACATTAACGGCTAATTACCATGTAAAAGGATAGTTTTATGTCACTAGGGCAAAAATCCCGGAAAATTCTTAGCCTTATTAGTTTGAGCCTGTGCTGTTTAGGCAATGTGAGCAAGGCCAAACAAGTTGAAGTACATGATCCTGTTATGGCCAAAGAAGGTGATACCTACTACGTTTTTAGCACCGGCCCCGGCATTACCTACTATCAATCTAAAGATTTAGTGAACTGGCAACTCAGTGGACGAGTATTTAAAGACGAGCCCAGCTGGGCTCAGCGAGTTGCACCGGGTTTTGGTGGTCATTTATGGGCTCCCGATATCATTCAAAAAGATGGTTTATATTACCTGTATTACTCGGTATCAGCCTTTGGTAAAAACACCTCTGGTATAGGCGTAACAGTTAATAAGACACTCGACCCAAAGGCTAAAGATTATCTTTGGATTGACCAAGGCATTGTGCTTCAATCGGTGCCCGAACGGGATGACTGGAATGCTATTGATCCTGCCATCATCAAAGATGAAAATAACGATTATTGGATGAGTTTTGGCTCCTTTTGGGCAGGATTAAAATTAGTCAAATTAGACTCTAGCTTAACGCGAATCGCCCAGCCGGAAGTATGGCACTCTATTGCTGCCCGTCCGCGCAATGCAAAATCAAAGATTGAAGGCGAGAGAAACGGCGCTATCGAAGCCCCTTATATTTTCCATAAAAACGATTATTACTATTTGTTTGTCTCTTTCGATAAATGTTGTCGTGCTGCCAATAGTGACTACAACGTGAGAGTGGGTCGCGCGACAAAAGTCACTGGCCCTTATCTGGATAAGGACGGTAAAGACATGGCGCAAGGTGCTGGCAGTCTGGTCATTAAAGGTAACAAAGACTGGCCGGGCTTGGGTCACAACGCAGCCTATAGTTTTGATGGCAAAGATTATTTGGTACTACATGCCTACGAAGCCGCCGATAAAGGCATACAAAAACTGCGTATTTTACCCATGAGCTGGCAAGACGGTTGGCCAGTAGTCGACCCAACTGAATTAAATAACCGTATAACCCAATTGCATACTAGTCAAAAATAATCGGCAACAACTAACAGCGGCTTTGCATTCCAGTAGATTGCATGCAAAGTCGCTGATATACATCTAACAAACCCCCTCTAATTTAGTCTGCGTAATACATATTGCAGAATTCCGCCATTGCTGAAATAGCTAAACTCATTGGGGGTATCTATCCTGATTTGAGCGCTAAAACTAAATTCAGTGTTGTCCCGTTTCACCTTCACTCTTGCTTCTTATTGCCCCTGCCTTATAGCCTCAATAGTATATTGTTCGGTGCCATCCAGTTTTAAGCTTGCGGCACTTTCACCATTTTTAAACTGTAAAGGTAAAATCCCCATACCGATAAGATTAGAGCGGTGAATGCGTTCATAACTTTCTGCCAGTACCACTTTCACACCAAGCAATAAGGGACCTTTAGCAGCCCAGTCTCGTGAACTGCCAGTACCATATTCTTTGCCCGCAATCACAATACGGGGAATATTTTGTTGCTGATATTGCATGGCGGCAGCAAATACACTCATTTGCTCACCGGATGGCTGCAATCGTGTCCAACCACCTTCAGTGCCAGGAGCTAATTGATTTTTAAGCCTGATATTGGCAAAGGTAACGCGCATCATCACTTCATGATTACCACGACGTGAACCAAAGGAGTTGAAGTCTTTTTCCTCAACGCCATGCTCACGTAAATACTCGGCAGCCGGCCCATCAGGGTCGATACTGCCGGCAGGAGAAATATGATCGGTAGTCACAGAATCACCCTGCTTTAACAGACAGCGAGCCTGCGTGATGTCGCTCAGCGCTGCTGGTTTTATATCCATTCCAGCAAAAAATGTTGGCTTTTTAACATAGGTGGATTCTGGCCAATCATATTGTGCACTGTCAGCAATTTGCAGCGCATTCCAGCTTTTGTATTTCGTCGTTAGTGGGCCAGATATCGCGCAAATAAACAGGTTTACCATCTGTGGAGATCCCTAGTGGCTCCTTAAGTAAATCAATATTCATATTACCCGCTAAGGCATAGGCCACAACAAGAGGCGGAGACGCGAGGTAATTGGCTTTGACATCAGCATGAATACGCCCTTCAAAATTACGGTTACCCGACAAAACGGCGGTGACGTTTAATTTTGCTTTGCGAATAGCATTGCTAATCGGTTCAGGCAAAGGACCCGAATTTCCAATACAAGTCGTGCAGCCATAACCGACAAGATTAAAACCCATTGCCTCTAAGTCAGACGTTAAATCGGCTTTATCCAGGTATTCGGTGACTACTTGAGAGCCCGGCGCAAAACTGGTTTTAACCCAAGGTTTTACGGTTAAACCCAATGCCTTGGCCTTTCTGGCTAACAATCCTGCCGCTACCAGCACAGAAGGGTTAGAGGTGTTGGTACAACTGGTAATGGCGGCAATGACAACAGCACCGTTTTTAAGCTTAAACTGCTGACCATTGTAGTCACAGTGAGGTTCATTATCTGCGGGTGTTGGTTGTTGGCCACCCTCGCTTTCAAAACGACCTTTTTCAGTATCGTCGGTAGAAATGAATAGTTTGTCCTGCTCAGCTAACCAATGTTTAAACTGACTGGCCGCTGCAGTTAAGGGGATCCTATCCTGTGGACGCTTAGGTCCTGCGATGGAACTCACTACCTCAGCTAGATCTAAACTTAAGGTGGCGTGATATTGTGCTGATTCTTGAGCTTCGCTGCCTCACATTCCTTGGGCCTGGGCATAAGCTTTTATGACTTTAATATGATGTTCATCTCTACCAGTCAACTTTAGCTAGGTTTCAGTTTGTTCATCCAGTGGAAACAGTCCACAAGTCGCACCATATTCAGGTGCCATATTGGCGATAGTGGCTCTATCCGCAATAGTAAGATATTTTACTCCTTCGCCAAAAAATTCGACAAACTTGCCTACTACCCCAAATTTACGCAAGGTCTCAGTGATCGTTAAGACCAAATCAGTGGCTGTGGTACCAGCCGGCAATTCGCCTGATAACTTCATACACACTACCTCCGGCACTAACATGCTAACGGGTTGTCCGAGCATGGCCGCTTCGGCTTCAATGCCACCCACTCCCCAACCCAAGACCCCTAGACCCCTAGACCCCTAGACCATTGATCATAGTGGTGTGAGAATCGGTACCCACTAAAGTATCGGGATACAACATAGCAGCCACGTCGCTTTGTTCTGCATCATCGACTTTGTCCATAAAAACCACACGAGCCAGATATTCCAAATTCACCTGATGCACTATGCCTTTGCCAGGCGGCACGACTTTGAAGTTGTCAAAGGCATTTTGTCCCTAGCGTAAAAACTGATAACGTTCTTTATTACGCTCTACTTCTTTGGCAGTATTTTTACTAAAAGCATTTCTTTGTCCAAAAAAATCTACCATCACAGAATGGTCAATAACCAACTCAACGGGTTTCAAAGGATTAATCTTTTGTGGTGAGCCACCTAAACTAACCATTGCGTCACGCATGGCAGCTAAATCCACCACTGCTGGAACACCGGTAAAATCTTGTAGTACCACGCGAGACGGCACAAAAGCGATCTCTGTAGGTGTGGTATCCAGTAAATCCCATTTCGCCAGTTTGCTAATATCCTCAGGCTGGACAAAAGCTTGATCGTGATGACGTAATAAATTTTCAAGCAGAATTTTAGCGGCAAATGGCAGGCGCGATAACTGGTAATCATCAGCCAGACTTTCAAGACTGTAGTACTGATACTCTTTGTCATCCACTGACAAGGTTTGCAGATACTTAGGCGTGGTGAGTTCTTTATTTTAGAACCGCTGTCGTAGAGTGATTTAATTCTCTAGCCCCAATCGACGCAATAGAGCTTATAGGGGGCAAGTTTCACACCGGTTAAGAAATACACTAAATATCGGGGGTTTTAGCGCCTCACTCCATTATAAAACATAGCAGAATAGTAAAAATTACTGGTTAAAATGTAAGACTTGCTTATATAACAATAGCTCACTGTGAGTTTTACTGCTGCAAGCTAACTTGCTGATCGATTCAGTCTATTTAGGATGGTCCGCTGCTTTTAACAAACGCACACCATATACACCACCAGCGATGGAGTTTGGCTGTGCCACAAATTTCACTTCGTGTTTGCCCTTGTTAGCCGCTTTAATCATGCTCTCACTGATGACATAGTCCACCTCATAAAAAGCTTGAGCCGAGTCGCCGTTTAAACTCACGTCGGCTAACTTGATGCCATTGATCCACACTGAAAAATGTCGCCCTTGGTCACCGGAAAAATAGGTCAGGCGTAAGATCTTGGCTTGATTTTGTGGATCCGATAACTGATAACTAAACCAGTTAGTGGCGTCTCGCCAATGGCGTTGCCCATTCACCCCAGCGCGGCTGCCATCGCCGGCAAAACCATGTTCAGTTTCAGGTTGTTGCTCACCTGGGTTAATTTGATCCAAGGTTTGTGTCGCCAGTTGTTTTTCGGCACGGCTACCTTGTTCAGCTTGCAACATAAAATCTTGATATTCATTGGCCTGCATTTGTGGCCAATACACTTGATAACGGCTTTCATGAATACGGAAAAAGGGTATTAAACTTGCTGCTTCAACAGAGTTTGTTGCTGTCCCACCCTGCAAACCTGGCCCCATGGTAAAAGCTAAATTTGCTCCGGGTTTGCGTTTTATGCCTTTAAGAAAAACCTCGCTATCACCCACTATCACAGGTAAGGCATCGGGTGAGCAGGTTGGCCCGCTGGCGATATGTCCCATACGGCCATCATTGGCAAAATACGGCAGCTCTTCTTGACCAAAGGGCTGCACCTTTTCAGCCAGTACTATTGGTCCATAAACCATTGAATAGTGCTGACTGCCGTCAGGCAAACCTTCTAATTGAGGGGTGATAGTCATATCGATAGTTAGGGTATCGCTGGCTTGCCACTGGCGAGTAATACTCACATAACCTTTGTGACGTTGCTCAGTTTTGACGGCCTTACCGTTGAGGGTAATTAACATGGTTTTATCGTTTAACCACTTAGGTTGACGGATATTCAGGGTCAGGGTTTTAGTTGGTTTATTGTCCTTAGGAGTGACTTTAAGACTGAGCTGATCCTGATCAGGAAACAGAGTATCTAAGTCCACAGTTACCCCCTGTTGTTGCCAGTCTAAGCGTGAGGGAATAAACATATTCACAAACAGTTCTTCAGCTTGGTGGGCGTAAATCAATTCACCGTATTTACTGTGGTTTTCTATGCCTGAGCCCACACAACACCACATCGACGTGTCTACTTGTGAATAAGTACGATAATGCCCAGAGCGCATAGGAGTGAAATACACCAAGCCGCCAGTATCGGGATGTTGCGACGAAAGTATATGGTTGTAAGTAGCACGCTCGTAATAATCCAAATAGCCTGTATTGTCAGAGTCCAAATACAACATCTTGCTGAGTTTCAGCATGTTGTAGGTATTACAGGTTTCTGGCCCTTCGACGGAATCAAGCATAGAGCTGAAATCATCGGCATTGTGAAAATGCTCCCTCACGCTGTTACCACCAATGGAGACACTGCGTTTTTCGGTTACGTCATGCCAGAAATAGTCAGCCGCCTGATACCACTCTTTATTGTCACTCAGTTCTGCTACCCGTAAAAAACCGATCACCTTTGGGATCTGGGTATTAGCGTGTAAACCATTGAGTTTGTCTTGGTTTTTTAATAAGGGCTGCAGAATCAACTGGTGAGAAAACTGCTGAGCAAGGATTAGATATTTTTTATCTTGAGTGATGGCGTATACATCGGCAAACACCTCGTTGAGTCCACCGTGTTCAGAAATCAATAAGTGCTGTATTTGTTCTTCGTTTAACTTAGCTACCAAAGCGATAAACCAATCTGTCATGTCGAGTAACATGGTCTTGGCCAGTTCACTGTGGCCAATTTCATAGGCATCGCGCAATCCCGACAAGGTTTTATGCACGTTATATAGGGGCACCCAACGCTCGTTAAGGGAAAACAAATCGACCTTAATCTTGCCTTCACGAATTTGCTGCCAAGCTTGTTTGCCAGCAGGCACACCGCCTAAATAACCATCTCCATTTTTTAGCTGAGCTTTACGTAATTCGGCCAACATGTAATCAAGGCGTTTTTTAAGTTCTACCTCACCCGTTGCCGCATAGGCCAAACTCAAGGCACTTAAATAATGACCACCAATATGCCCGTCTAAACCACTACTTTCCCAGTTATCGTAAGAAGTGTTTTTTGTCTCAAGGCCTGCTTCACGTAAATATGGCATGAGTAATTTATCAGGCTCTAGCGCCAATAAATATCTTACGTTGGCTTGCTGAGCGACTAAAAATGGACTGGCAGTTAAACGCACTGTTTGCAAAGGAAACAACTCAGCAGCATAGCTACCACAAGTGCTCGTGATAACAAGGCTTACGCTGATAAAGGCCAATTTAAGTGTTCGAGCTAACATAAAAAATCCTGTTATAAATAAAAAAGACTGGCCTAAGGATGAGGATAAAAAAGCACAGAGCTGCCTTAGCGCAGCTCTTTGCACAAAAGTTTTATGCTTCGCCGGGTACACCAAACACTGGCATACCTTGTTCATCCCAATGCAAACGTTTGATAAAGGTATGACGATCGGGATTCCACAAAGGATCTCCTTCAATTTCAGTATATTGGCGGCAGTGATACACCAAAATGTCGTTGCCCTCTTCATCCACCGTAAAACTGTTGTGACCGGGACCAAACATGCTCAATTTCTCATTAGTACGAAACACTGGCTGCTGTACCTTGGTCCAGTTAGCCGCATCTAGTAGATCAGAATCTAAGTCGGCATAGAGTAAACCCATGGCGTAGTTTTCATCGGTGGCGCTGGCTGAATAAGTTAAAAAAATCTTGCCGTTACGTTTAAGTACGTTTGGCCCTTCGTTAACCCAAAAACCGACAATCTCCCAGTCCAGTTCAGGAATAGATAGACGCGTGACCTCACCCTTGATCTTGGTGGGAGTTTCCATCTTGGCCAGTAATAAATTGGAATTACCCCGTATACCCGGCTCTTTTTGTGCCCACAAATAATACAGCTCATCATTGTGATAAAAGGTGGTGGCATCCAAACAAAAAGTATCGATGGGCGTTTCAACTTGGCCGCAAAACGACCATTCCCCCTCAAGCGGATTGGCATCCTGACAGCTAATGGCATACATGCGATGTTGGAATAAATCGTATTTAATTTCACGACTGGGCGCGGCAGCAAAATACACATACCAAGCACCTTCATTAAAATGAATTTCCGGTGCCCAGATCAACTCAGAATAAGGACCTGTTGCAGGTTTCATCCACACCATTTTAGCTGGCGCGTCGGCCAAACCTGCCAAGGTCTTAGCACGGCGTAATTCTATGCCATCGTACTTAGGCACTGAGGCGGTAAAATAATAATAACCATCAGTGTATTTATACACAAAAGGGTCTGCACGCTGGGGTATTAAAGGTTTAGGTAAAACACTCATTTTAGCTCCTGAAAAATCTTACTCTGGCAAACGCTGAGTTTTAATCATAGTGGTGTAATAGTTGTCTGAAATTTTGTATTTGAACAATACAAAACCAAGTAAGGCATGAAACACACCGGGAATAATGGTCAGCATTAAGGCTAAACCCGTTAAGGTAAAATCACTTTGCACTTCATTGGGTTGATATTCGAAAAACGCCAGCAATAAACCACCGGTTAATCCAGCTAGGCCACCACCGGCTTTTTGGCAAAATGAGATACCTCCAAAGGACAATCCAGAGGCACGTACACCATCTTTAATCTCGCCATAGTCCACCGCTTCGGCTATGGCCGACCAAAATACCGGCGCATGTAAATCCACCACAAAACACAACAAAATATACAATACAAAAGCTAATACGATGTCGCCCGGTCCCACTGCAAAATACATGGCAACAGAGATAAACAATACGGCGATTTGTGACCAGCGGAACAACTTGATTTTGCAATAACGTTTGGTGATCCAGGTACTGGCCACCATAGAGACAATAGATGCGGCGATACCGGCACTGGTAAACACACCAGCCAAAGTAGGCGCGCCAAGATAATATTTGGCGTAATACATGGCCACACTGCCACGAATGGCGTAACCCAAGGTGCCCAATACACAAGCTGCACAGAGTAATAACCATTGATCGTTTTTCAACAAACCTTTGAACTGCAGTAATAAACTTTGTTGTTCCACTTTATGGGTAATACGCTCTTTGGTGGTGAAAAAACAAAACAATAACAAGGCAATACCACAAATGGAGACCAAGACCATGGCCAGCTGATAACCTTTGGCCAGATCATCCCCGCCCCACATCACAGCTAACAGCGGTACTGAAAAGACGATGATGACGTTGGCAATTTTAGCAAAAAACATGCGATAACCATTGGCCGACAATCGCTCTTTGGGATCAGCGGTCAGTACCCCAATGTAGGAAATATAAGGGATAGCGATGCCAGTGAACATCAATGTGGCAAACAAATAGGTGCCATAAGCCCACGCGAGTTTCATGTTGTAGTCAAAGTCGGGTGTGGTAAACAACAACATGACAGACAAACCATAAGGGATAGCCAAAAACAAAAACCAATGGCGAAACTGCCCCCAGCGGGTTTTTACTTTATCGGTAATAATCCCCATTAAGGGATCGGTAAAAGCGTCAACAAAACGGGCGACTAAAAACAAGATCCCCATATCGACCGGATCAAGTCCGTAGATATCCGTATAGAAAAACGACATAAAGAAAAACAGTGCCGCTACCATGACATTCACTGCCATATCACCCGCACCAAATCCTACTTTTTCTACCACAGATAATTTTAAATTAGACATAGATTTTCCACTGTGAGTGTCTTTCGACAATTTACTGCATAGCCCATCAAACATAACAAATGTCTAAACCAGCGAGTTACTCTTTTCTACTAGCAATACCTTAGTTTCACTAACAGTTCGTTCTAATATAACTGAACGCAATGAACAAAAAAGCCCCGCTAGTGCGGGGCAAAGGGACACTACAGAGCTAAAATGAGTATCTAACACCTAAAGCAAAGGTACGGCTGTAGATGGAATTACCAAAATTATGGGTATCAGGGTACTGATAATAACTTTGAAATACTTCATCTGTTAAATTAGTGGCATCTAAGGTCACCAATAAGTCTTCTGTCACATTGTAACTAAATTGGAAGTCCACACTGCTTTCTGGTTTACGGTAAATACCTAAAGGCGCAGCAAACAAAGCCGCTTCATAGTTATTTAAGAAATCATCACGCCATGTATAGGTTAAACGCATATCATAATTTTCTTGTTCATAAATTAAGATTGCACTGTAAGAGGTATCTGACACACCAAACATGGAACGTTTCAACACGTTGACAACGTCACCTTCAGCATTTGTTTCTGGAATATCTTGGGATGAATCTAAATAGGTATAACTGGCTTGCATACCTAAGCCGTCAAGTGCGGCAGGCAAGTTTTCTGGGAAGTAAACCAAACCTAGTTCTAAACCTGTAAGTTCACCATCTGAGGCATTGTCTGGTTGATTAACAATGTAAAGACCGGCGGCAACATCATCAGAGCCTGCAAAATTCGCCACATTACGGAAACTAGTAACTAAACCTTTGATGTTTCGTTTAAATATGGTGCCATAAAGCGAGCTAGAATCAGCAAAGTACCAGTTTAATGAAATATCTATATTGGTCGATTCAGTGGCATCTAAATTTGGATTACCGCCATTACCTTGACCATAACCGATGTTAGTCACATCTTCTTGATAAGTGATATTCGGGTTTAACTGGGTAAAATCAGGACGACGTAAAGTTTCGCCATAAGCAAACCGAGCGACCAAATCATCGGTCAAATGGTAACGGACTGATAAACTAGGAAGTACTTTAGAGGTACTCACTGAATCATCAGTAAATACACCTGTGGCTTCATTAATAAATGACAAATCAGTACTGACATCCACATAGCGTAAGCCAAATTGACCATCTAGTTTTTTGCCAGCCACTTGGGTTTCAAAATCAGCTTGGACATAGAGTGCTGTGGTGGTTTCGTTAATATCAAAGTTTTTAGTGCTAACTTCATTATCAAAACCGTATAAAGTTCGGATCTCATCTGCATTGGCATAAATATAATGGCCATTGGCCACTGCCCATTCGCTTGGAATATCTGCACGTCCGTCAAAGAAATTGGTAGAGGTATAGACTAAGCCTGGATCAAAACTAGCCAATGATTGACCTAAAAACCCGTCTTGACCACGACTACCCTCTTCGGCGCTACGATCATCGTAACGCAAACCAAACTTAACATTACTAATGATGCCCATATCGGCGTAATAACGCCCATCAATGGTAATAGTCAAAGAGTCACCTTTACGATAGCCGCCGTTATCATATAGCTGAGCGACGTTCCACAATGAGGCATCAGTTAAGTCTGCTTCATTGACGGCAGTTTCCGGGTTATCCAGAAAAGCTAAAGCAGGTAAACCACCTTTATTGTTAAAATCAACACTTACGCCGGGCGCAACCCTATCGGTACGCATGGCAAAAAAGGTTTCATCATATTCGCTTTGTTGGTAAACCACTTCTGACTCTAATTGTAGGTTATCACTCAGGTCCCACTTTCCGCCTAAGGCATAAACATAACTATCGGTTTTACCTACCACTAAATCGCCGCTGTTAAAGCCGTAAGCATTGTTTATCGTTCTGGATTTAACCATGTTGGTGCCGTCATACAGCTCGATACCGGCGCTAGGGTTATCTCCTAAAGAGCCCCACCAATCCACAAAACTGAACATCAACGAGTTAAAAGACTCATTACGAAAGCCATTGTAAAACGCTTCAAAAATATATTCTGAGCTAGCGTTTGGTGCCCACTGCAAGGATAAATTCACTGCGGGGCGTTCACGTTTACCGGTAAAGTCACTGGCAAAAATAGCATCTCGGCTTAATACATAAGGATACTCTTGACCGGCAATGTTCAAGGTAGAACCAGCAGTAAAAGGTAAACCCGCTTCCGTACCACGATTCCAAATTGTTTCGCCGTTTAATTCAGAAGGCAGTGCTTGATAGGGAACAAAACCCTCAGGTACGACGTCGGTGAAAAATGGTACAACCGCACCAGGAGTAATGCTTTGATCTTTATAGTTAGTTTTTGCTAATGAAACACTTAACAAGGCGCCAAATTCACCATCACCATCTAATTCCCAACGGTTAGACACTAAGGCACTAACATTAGGATCAACTTTATCGGCCAGTTCTTGGTAAATACCACGTGCGGCTAGCACCACTTTGCTGTCGGCAAAATCAAAAGGACGCTGAGTATGAATATCAATTTGACCGGCAATACCACTTTCAATTAAATCAGCAGAACGGGTTTTATAAACATCAACACCGCTTAATAAGCTGGCAGGAATATCTGCCAAAGCAACTGAGCGTCCCGAAGCCGTGAAAATAGTACGGCCGTTTACGGTAGTGGTTACGTCAGTCAAACCACGAATAGAGACACTAGACACTTCACCGGCACCACGATCAGTAACCTGTACACCTGATACACGTTGTAAGGCTTCTACCACGTTGTTATCTGGAAACTTACCAATATCTTCTGCCACGATAGCATCAACTAAATTCATGCTTTGGCGTTTAATATTCAGGGCTTTATTTAAACTACCGCGGATTCCTGATACTTCGATGACTTCAACACCATCATTTTCAGCTTGATTAGCTGCAGCACTATTTTCTTGTGCATACAGTCCTTGGCTAACAAAGGCTAATAACATAGCACTTGTTATTTGAGTAAGTTTAAACATGGGTAGACTCCGGTTTGTGTGTGTCCTTTGTGCGGCGAAAGGCAGCAAAAAGCAAAGGTGTATTTTCATTGAGTTGGCATGGTCGTTGAGACTCACGCCCCATTACTTGTAAATGTAATGTTATCTTTCATTGATATTATTGTATGACATATAGACTGTCAATAAAGAAATTAACAATTCATCGTTTAGTGCTTAAAATATCATCAGATAAAGATCTTGCTGGATTAAACTCAGTCTAATCTTTAGTGTTAGATAAAATTTATGACTTGTCTAAGTGATACAAAATTGATTTTCAATCTCGGGAGGTGAAAAAAATATTTCATATAAATCAATACATAAAGCAATTATTTAGCTTAGAGAGTTTTACTTTAAAGATCTCACCGCCATAACCTACAATGCTTTTTTATTAGCTTATAATTTGTTGGACATAATTAATAAAGTTAAATACTTATTCTAACTCTCACAATTCCTGTTGCCTTAATCATCACACTTATTTGTATTACAATTTATAAAACCTAACAATAGTGATATTCACCCAACTCATCAGTTCTCGGCAGTTAAATTTCAAGAAAAAAAAAGCCCCGCATAAGCGGGGCGATTTAACACTATAAATTTACAGTGAATACCTCAAACCTAAGGCAAAGGTACGGCTATAAATACCTGAGGAGAAGTTATAAATATCAGGATGCTGATAATACGCTTGAAATTTCTCATCGCTAAGGTTGGTGGCATCAAAGGTGACAACCAGATTATCGTTAACATTATATGACAATTGAAAATCTAAACTGGTTTCTGGTGCACGGTAGCGAGCCAAGGGATTAGCAAAAATGGCTGCTTCGTTGTCGTAACGAAAAGCATCTCGCCAGACGTAAGACAAACGTCCACCAAAACCATCTTTTTCATAAGCCAACACCACACTGTAAGACTCATCGGATACACCAAACATTTCCACTTTGTCATAACCAATTGGCTCAAGATTAGTCGGATCGTCTTGGTCGTATATTGGTAGATCTTGAGAAGATTTTAATGACGTATAACTAGCCTGAATACCTAAGCCGTCGAGAATGCCAGGCAAACTTTCTGGAAAGTATACAACCCCCAGTTCAAAGCCCTTTAACTTGCCATTTGAAGAATTGTCAGGGCGATTTAAAATATGTAATAACTCGCCAATTTCATTACCGTCTTCATCTACATCATCGGGGTAGTCATAATAAATTTCAGTGCGCGACCCCACAACTAAGCCTTCAATTTGGCGATCGAACAAGGTTGCGTACAACGCGTTTGCCTCACCAAAATAGTACTCTAGAGAGAAATCTAAGTTAGTAGAAACAACTGGTTTTAGATTCGGGTTGCCTGAAAACGCCGACCCCGTTCCAACAGAAGTGACTCCCTTAGAATAGGTGGTATAAGGGTTTAAGGCGCCAAAATCTGGGCGGCGGATCGTTTCGGTATAGGATAGGCGAATTAAAAAATCTTCATCAAAAGTGTAACGTGCGATAAAGGATGGCAATACATCACGACTGTTGTTTTCACCATTATCTTGCTCAACAATTTGGTTAACCAGATCCACTCGGTCAAAAATATATGGGATTTTGACATCGGTGTAACGTAAACCAACAGTGCCATCAAGTATACCGCCGGGTAAATCGTACTCAAATCTAGCTTGAGCATATAAATCAAGAGTGGTTTCTTCAGCTTCGAAGGTTCTACGCATAATAAGTGAAGGACCACCACTTAAATAATTATCAATTGGCTCACCGTTTTCATCGTAATAGCCATAAAGTGAACGAAAATAATCTTTGTTTTTCACCATGTAATCGATGTCGCCAATTAACCAAGCACTCGGGAATTCGGCACGACCATCAAAGAAATTTTCTGTACTGTCCAGAAATTCAGCTGGCATACTTGTCATTGGAATATCATATTGATTCACAATCACATTGGCACCACGACTGCGGTTATTGATATCGCGTTTTTCATACAACAAGCCAAAATCTATTTGGGTTATACCGGCAAATTCGACAAACCAATTTGCGTCTAAATACAGCGCATCTGATTTTCCTTCGTCTCGACTGCCGTTGTCCCACGAAGGCCCCATCGAATAGAGACGTGGATCAAGTAAGTCGGATTCGTCGATATCAGCAGTATTAGGATTATCATGGAAAGTCAGGCCAGCATCACCTTCACCGGTATTAAAATCCACTGTCATGGCGTAATAATCATGCAACAAACGCACAGCAAAAAAGTCAGAGGTAAACACACTCTTCTGTGACACTACCTCGGCTTCCAATCGGAAGTTGTCACTCAATTCCCACTTTCCACCTAGGGCATACATATAGGTATCGGTTTGACGCTCATCGGCATCGGTACTGTTAAAGTCACTTTCCCATACTCCATAACGAGGATCTCCATCGTAAACAGTGCGTGACTTAATGATATTAGTGCCTTCATAAAGCGTAATATCATCGTCAAAATTAATGTTATAGGCAGAGTCTGGAAAACTGAAAAATAAACTATTTCGCACGGTTTCACGATAGCCATTGTAAAACGCTTCAAAGATGTATTCAGATTTTTCGTTTGGTGCATATTGCAAAGACAAGTTCATTGCAGGCCGTTCACGTTGCCCTGACAAATCACTGGCAAACACCGCATCACGAGACAAAAAATACTCATTTTCAACACCATTGGTATTAAGGGTTGAACCAGCAGTATTAGGTAAGCCTTGTTCTAAACCCGGATTCCAGTAGGCGGAATTGATCCTCTCATAAGCGGGGAAATCGCCAGTATTACCAAATCTGTCTAAACCAGAACCTTCTGGCGAGGCAGTAAAATAGGGGAAAACGGCTCCAGCAGTTATGCCCTGATCGCGCCAATTGGTTTTTGCATAGGCAAGGTTGATTAAAGCGCCAAACTTACCCGCATCTAATTGCCATACGTTACTGGCCATGACACTTATATTGGGATCGAAGGTTTTTTCCTGATCCGAATAAATGCCACGCGCCGCGACCACATACTTTTCACCTTCGAAGTTAAAAGGTCTTTGAGTCATAACGTCGACTTGCCCCGCAATACCACTTGGTACTTTGTCTGCAGAGCGCGCTTTATAAACATCCACTCGAGAAATTAACGACGCTGGTGTATCGGCCATAGTATAAAAACGACCGGTACTGATATACATTTGGCGGCCATTAATCGTGGTGGTAATATCGTTCAAGCCACGAATCGAAAGGGTTCCCACCTCCCCACGGTCACGGTTGGTTACCTGTACACCGGGAACCCGTTGTAAGGCTTCAATTACGTTGTTATCGGGAAATTTACCGATATCTTCGGCTACGATGGAATCCACTGATTCAATCATTTCCCTTTTTATATCAATAGCTTTGGCCAAACTGCCACGAATACCCGTCACTTCAATCACTTCCATAGAATCGTCTGGCACTACAGGTTCTTGTGCATAACTTGCTTGGCTGAGCGTCATTAAGGTAGTCGCAATCGCCGAGCTTAATAAAGAGAGCTTAAACATAGGTGTTCTCCCAAAATTTTTAGAATGGCCCGCTGTTCTTGAGCAGACCAACATAAATGGTGTTTATTTGCTGAAGGACTCCCCCTCAGCACGGTTCATTACTGAGCATTACCTTCAGCGAACAGCCCTTGCACGTCTTCGAGTGACAAGGGATCGTCGAAGATCACTAACTCGTCCATCATGCCGTTGTAATTGGCATCCCATGGGAAGAGGTTAGTGGCCAGCGCAAAGCCAGACGCACTTCCAACCTTAGTAAACACATTGGGGAAGCCCTCAAGGCTCGTCACCAATTGTCCATTGAGATAGGCAGTGAAGCTTCCTTCGTTCACCACAATCACGATATGTGACCACTGGCTAGCAGGTATTTGTGAACCAAAATTACCATCAAACCATGTTTCTCCCGACCACAACATGGTGTCGCCACTCGGGCCAAA
>NZ_JANQVQ010000046.1 GCF_030730205.1 Paraglaciecola sp. | reverse complement strand
CGGCAAGAGAGCTTTTCAAATATTTACAGCAAGCCATTAATGGTTAAATAGCATGATGAAGTACGCACAGCATTTTTTGATGCTTATCATCACTTGCGGTTTATTGAGCTGCGGAGGAGGTGTTTCTGGCGACAATGGCACCGATCCTTTTAATAATAGTGATGCTGACAACAATTTAGATCTTGTGTCTTACAAGCTTGGTTATTTCGATACTGATGGTCAGTTTGTTGAAGGTAAATTAGGCATCAGCTTTGACGTCAATGGTATTGCGCAAATAAGTGCAGGCGGTGCCATTGATGTCACAGCGGTATTGGTTGATGCCAATTTTGCTAGAGTGCAAGAGGCCACTACCGTTAGCTTTAGTTCTAATTGCCTTGAATCCAACTTGGCAAGCCTAAGTCAGTCGTTAGTTACCGTCAATGGTCAGGTCAGCAATACCTTTATTGACCGAGGTTGCGGCGGTAATAGTGGCACAAGCGATCAGATTACGGCTTCAGTGACCATTGACGATACCACCAGCACGGCCATCGCGTATGTCGACATTTTGCCCGATGCAATCGGCAGTATTCGTTTTTCGGCGCTTAGTGCTGCCCAAATTGTTATGTTCAATACCGCCGATAACACCACTCAAGCAAAAACCATTGCCACGTTTTCCATTAATAGTGCCAATAATATTGCCTTGGCAGGCCAAGAGGTGCATTTTTCATTATCAACTCAGATTGGTGGACTTAGCCTCAATAAAACTTCCGCTTTAAGTGATGAAAATGGCATAGTAAGTGTTGAGCTTACTGCCGGCACTGTGCCTACTTCACTTAGAATCAACGCCAGCATTATCGGGGCAAATGGCGAAATTATTACCTCACAATCCGAGCTAATAACAGTCAGCACTGGCCTCCCAACTCAACGCGGGTTTTCACTTAGTAGCAATGTATTCAACAGTGAGTCACTCCATTTTGATGGTGAGCAAATATCCATTACGGCGAGATTATCCGACACGTTTGGTAACCCAGCGCCCGATGGAACTGCAGTTCTTTTCACTGCTGAAGGCGGCCAAATAAGCTCGCAATGCTTAATCACTAATGGCTCGTGTAGTGTGACTTGGACCAGCGCAGCGCCAAGACCTCATGACGGCAGAGTCACTATATTGGCCACTTCGGTTGGGCATGAATCGTTTATTGACAGTAATGGAAATAACACATTTGACGATGAAGATGGCAGCGCTGTGGTTATTCAAAATGTATCCAGTGGCTTAGGCAACTATCAAAATATCAGTTCTGGGTTTATCGACATGTCTGAATCGTGGCGGGATGACAACGAAGATAATTTACGTTCCAGCAATGAATTCTTTTATGATTACAATAATAATGGCGCCTTTGACGAAGCAGACTCGCTGTTTAGCGGGCCTCAATGTGCAGCCTCAAATTTATGTCAACCACGTGCAGATACCATACATGTGCGCAAAGCACTGGTATTGGTGATGTCGGGTAAAGACGCCCATATTGATGTCGTAAATAAAAACAACGACACTCTAGCGAGCAACCATAGCGTAGTCACGCACTCGCCAAAAGATTCTATAGCACGAGGGGAAACAGCCCAATTCGTTGTTTTTATTGCCGATGAAAACGCAAACCCTATGCCGGTAAATACCACCGTTAGCATGACGACAAATAAAGGATCCTTAGCAATCATCGAGGGACAAACTGTAGCTAATACCTCTGTGCCTGGCGGCACTATCACAAGATTTGAATTAACAAACACGCTAACTGATGAGGACCCTGCAAGCGAAGCGACAGTCAGCGTTACGGTAACAACACCGAAACAAAACAGTTCAAGTTTAACCTTGTCAATAAACTTACTTTAATGGATAACGCGGACTGCAATCATCAGGGCGCTATAGAATATTGTTTAAGGCAATACCCAGGCCAAAACGCGTTTGCCGATAATTATAATCAATCAAACTCTCTCCATAACCATCAGACGCGGTAACATAGCCTTTTAGTTTTCCCAATAATGGAAAGGTGAAACCAATCTCTATAAAACCTTTGTTAGTATCAACATTCCGCCTACCCAAAAAACTGACTTCAATGGTGTCCCATTTATACGCCATGCCTAATTCAAAATGGCCCATATAATCTTCAATGTCAGGATTATCGTCACCATCTGGATCGAGTTCATACTGCTTCTGACTCTCTGACAGCCTTATCCAAGGTCTAAAGGAGAGCGCAAAATTTTCTTTTTCAAAGAGAAAATTACTATAGATGCGATTCCAGCTTCGCGATAAGCCTTGGCCTCTGCCGTTCGATTGGTGCTCAATGCCAACCATCACTCCGGTATTACCGCCAAGTGGATGAAAACCCAATGGCGCTGCATAAAATATTTCAGGTTGATAGTTAGTCTCTCTAAATGGCCTTGATATACCTTGGGCGTATATTTGCCACCACGCTTGTAGGGTAAAACCAAGGTACACGCCGTCGCCTTCAATAAATAGGTCGTTTCTATTAAGCGGGGCTTTGAGGCTGATTTGAAACTTGGCTTCAATATCTTCTAAATTCTCTTCAAAGCCTTCAAGACTGCGGTAAGCATGTTTATTAATCGAGTTTGTGGTCAGGGCTGGAAGAATATAGGTCATGCGATGGGGCGTAATAACGTAGGGATTTAATTCAGTCTTTTTTTCGCCCATGATCCGATCGTGTAGCGCACCAGTCATAATTAAAGGTTCTACAGATGTGGTATCTGCAATTTCAACTTCAGCAATTGTCGCTTTAATACACTGTCGTCTTATTTCGGCCACGGTTAAGGTATCGCTTGCTTCTTTGACTATTTTTAGAACACAAGCGTCGTCAATATCCTGAGCAACAGACCCAGAGCTCATTAACATTGCGACTAACGCGCTCAGTAGTAAAGCCTTGTTTTGATTAATTGAAATAAACAAAGTGAACATAGCAAATAGCTTAGTTAGAAGGGGTTTGCATCACTTTAAAACGGTCGTGCCTGCATTTCATCCTTTTTTGTCAATAAACCCTGCCAAACTCACTGGGCAATCGCAGTGAAAGTGGTATTCATAGGGTAAAATTAGCAATAAAAGCACTTTGTGCCGGTAGACATCAAGTGTGGTTATTTTGGCCAGCAACTCGTGGACTTGAAGAATGTGCGGCTATCTTTGTGGCTCAAAAGCAACGTAGATTGATAGCCGCAATAATACGGATAATGTAAAGCCGCTTTAACTTTATGCAGTACCGCCAACAGTCAATTCATCAACCTTGAGGGTAGGCTGCCCCACACCTACAGGTACTGATTGACCATCTTTACCACACACGCCTACACCTTTATCTAATGACAAATCGTTACCTATCATTGAGACCTTTTGCATGGCTTCTGGGCCATTGCCAATTAAGGTTGCGCCTTTAATAGGTTTAGTAATTTTTCCCTTCTCGATTAAATACGCTTCTGAAGTAGAGAAGACAAATTTACCTGAGGTGATATCGACTTGCCCACCCCCAAAATTAGGTGCGTATATGCCTTTATCGATAGAGGCGATGATTTCTTCTGGCGAATACTGACCTGCTAACATGTAGGTATTGGTCATCCGCGGCATGGGCAACTGCGCATAAGACTCACGGCGACCATTACCTGTGGGTTTCACCCCCATCAAACGGGCATTAAGTTTGTCTTGCATGTAACCTTTAAGAATACCGTCTTCAATCAATACGTTGTACTGACTTGGCGTTCCCTCGTCATCTACACTCAATGAACCACGACGATTAGCCAGAGTGCCATCATCAACAATAGTACAACCTCGCGCAGCCACTTGCTGGCCAATACGGCCACTAAAGGTAGAGGCGCCTTTACGATTAAAGTCGCCTTCTAAACCATGGCCGACTGCTTCATGCAGTAAAACACCTGGCCAGCCGCTACCCAGCACAACTGGCATTTGTCCAGCCGGTGCGGCTATAGCTTGCATATTCACTCTTGCCATATGAATCGCTTCATCGGCTAATTGTTCGTAGCGTTTACGGCCATCTTCTTGCTGTACAAAATAATCGTATGCGTAACGTCCACCCATGCCAGAACTGCCTTTTTCACGGCGGCCGTCTTTTTCCATTAACACTGAACAATTCAAACGAATCAACGGGCGAATATCGGTACAAAAAGTACCGTCAGTAGCAGCAATCAGGATTTCTTCATATACACCACTGATGCTCACGCTAACTTGGGTTAGGCCGGGTTCTTCTCTACGCAGGTACTCATCAACTGCACGTAACAGAGCGATTTTTTCTTGTTCTTGCATACCCAATAATGGGTTTTGTTGGTAATAGCGGGGATCGATTTTAGTTTCTTTGATGGGTGCAACTTTATGTTTACCACCGGCGCCCGTGATAGTACGCGCTGCTGTCGCTGCTTTTATCAAGGCTTCAGGCGAAATATCGTCAGAATAGGCAAAGCCGGTCTTTTCACCACTCACGGCACGTACACCAACGCCCCGTTCGATGTTATAACTCCCCTCTTTGATAATGCCGTCTTCCAATGCCCAAGTTTCATGCTGGCTTGACTGAAAATACAGATCAGCAAAATCGTTGTCATGTTGATAAATAATATCCAGAGCTGAAGACAATGATGAACGATTGAGATTTGAGGCGTCGAGTAAGTTTGCTTCTACCAAGTTAGACAAGGTAACTCCTGAATTTGTTATGTTGAGCAATAGGCATATTGCGACGAATTGTCGCTAGCGCCTGAGTATCGATAATGGTGCTAATTGTACCTGTTTCTGTGGCTAATTGCGCCAAGGTCTCACCCCAAGGTGAAATTATACTGGAGTGGCCATAGGTTTGCCGTTGGTTAGCGTGCTCACCCGTTTGATTAGCTGCGATTAAATAACACTGGTTTTCAATCGCTCTGGCAGTTATCAATGCGTGCCAATGTGCCTGACCAGTTAACTGCGTAAAGGCAGCAGGTAAGGCCAACATATCAAGCTGTGCTAATTGGCTCATAGCCTGAAACAGTCCGGCAAAACGGATATCGTAACAAATAGCCAAACCCAATTTACCAAAGGGGGTATCCACTACCACTACATTTCGTCCGGCCTCAGTAGTGCGAGATTCTAAATAACTACCGGTATTATCTGCTACTTGCACATCAAACAAATGGATCTTTTGGTATTCGGCCTGCACATGCCCCAAGTCATCAATCAGCAAACTTGACGCGGTATACTTATCTGATGTCGCACATTTAAGAGGAAAACTGCCTGCCACCAGCCAAATGCCATACTTTTTTGCCAAAGCACATAACTGGGTTTGCACAGGTCCATCATGCGGTGTTTCAGCGATGCCTAAGATGGCTTTATCGCCAGCCCCAAAACACGCAAAACATTCTGGCAATACCACTAAGGTAGGTTCATTTACTTCAAGTTGCTGTAATTGTTGTTCGACAAATCTTAAATTGTCGGCCACCACAGGGCTTGAGGTCATTTGTACGGCAACAAGTTTAGCCACTGATTAACTCCTCTGGCACTATTTGCAAACTAACCGGCTGGCTATCAATATTGCTGCCTTGAATACTGGGATTTGATTCACCGCTAGTTGGCGCAGTGCGCGCGGGCAAAGTAATTTCTTTACTGTCGCGGCCTAATTCTTCAATCACCGGTTCATCAAAGGTACCCGTTAACGAAAACTTTATGTTTGAAATCACCTTTGCAGAGGTTAACACTTGATCCAGTGCTAATGCTGCTAAGGCCGTTGCCGGGTTGACCATCCACGCCACAATGACAGGTAAACTTGACGTTACTTTGGGCACAAATGAAATATGATAATTTAATTCTTGGCTATTTAAATCGGTGTAGCCCAACATAGTGATTTCTCCCGCACCACCGTCAACCAGAGTATCGCGAGTATCCACCAGGCCATTTTGAATTTGAAATGAGCCGGTCATTTTGTCGTAGAAAAAGCCCTTCGCAAACACGTCTCTAAAGTCGAGCTTTAGTTTGCGCACCAAAGAGTCCAAGCTCAGAATGCTAAAAATACGCGAGCCTTTATCCGTAATTTCAGTTAAATAGCCATCACTTAAACGCCAATCCATATTGCCACTTAAGGTCGCAAAATTAAATTCATAGGGCGCTTGCTGCCAACTTAAATCAAATTTAGCTGATGCATTTGAATCTTTGATGCCCGAATTAAATTGAAAACCTTTTAACAAGGCACCAAAATCGCTGCTACTTAACTCACCTTTTAAGCGTGTACTGCTTTGCCCTTGATTGATAAACCAATCACCTTCGGCATACAACACACCATTGCTATTATTCAACCTTAGGCTATCAATATGCATACCATTTGCACTGCGCTGCAACACAAAATCTATCTTGCCCAAATCGTTGTTTAATATACTGCATCGCTGACAAGAGAAATTGATGGGCGGGAAGCGATTTGGGTCAAGCTCTGGCTTAACCCGAGGCTCGTCAGTTTCACTCGTGCTTTGCCAGCTTGCAACATCGATAAAGTCAGCATTGATATTCACGCCTTGGCCTAACCAATCTTTGTATAAAGCCACTTCCATGCGTGTTTCTTTGGCATTGATATCAAGTAACCAACTGTCATTGGTGTTTTTGGCTACGACTTCTAAATTTGTTACTTTTTGTCCCGCCAACAAGGCCGTGTCTGCACTGACAAAAACACGTTTAGGAGCGTCTAAAACCGGTGAAGAATCGCCTAACTGTTCGGTTTGAGACAGTAAGTCGCTGATGGTTTGATACCAAGCATCAGCATCCAGTTGTTCAACTTTTGCTGAAATACTAAAACCTAAGCCCATGCCGACTAAATCCGACTCCCCAATAGCCAAGTGCGCACGTGAAAACTGCATACTTTCATGGGGTAAATTGCCGCTAAAACTGACCTTATCACCTAAGTTTAGTTTGACTGTAGTGGCTTGTTTATTCCCTTTCGCTTCCAGTATAAGAGAGCGAGATTGACTGGCTTTTTTATCAAAAGGGGCAGGAAAAGACGAGCTCAGATCAACTAAATCAGATTTTATCACCGCACTATATTCATAGCCCTCTTCCGGCAAGCTCAGGGCAACATCAGCTTGCCATTGACTATGACCTTTAAGGTAAGTGGCAATGGCTGGAAATGTCTCATCAAATAAGGCTTGTGCCTGCCAATTTCCACGTAGTTTAATATCGGCCTGATACTGCTCATCTCGCTGTTGACCGGTAAAAGACGCCTGGACTGCTTGCCCCAACAATGTAGCGTTTAAATCCGTAAATGTGACCTTGTCATTAATAAAACTCACCTGGCCCTGTGCGTGCTCTAATTCCATACCTAAACTGGTAATAATAACGTTGCTATCAGCGAGTTTAACCTTGCCACTAGCCACCACATTTGGCTCAGCTAAAGGAATAACCAGCTTCAGTGTCGCCTCTAACTGATTATCTATCTGCACTTGTTGCAGCGCTTGCCCTAAACTATTTGCCAAGCTACTTTGCGCCATTAAATCGCGAACATGTTGACCGCTGGCTAAGCCTTTGGCATCAATAGTTAACACCGCACCTTTGGATAAACTGGGTATTGCGGCATACAAGTTGGCTAACTTCACATCCAGTAATTTGCCATGTACAGCAGATTCCTTGCGGCCTGTCATCCACAGCCCTTCATTCTCAAATAACAGATTAATATCTAATTCGCTTAAAGCTGGCCACTCACTGGCAAAACGCAAATTACCGTCTTCAATATCCACACTAGTCTGAAAAATACCTTGCTGCTGTTTAAACGGAAATTGATCCAATTGACCAAACCACAGCACTTGTGCGCCTTTTACTGTGCCTGTTCTCAGGGCATCAGTTAAATACGCTTGCGTATCTGCACCCATCAATTCTGCGGGGTAATAATGCTGAAGGTCTGCCACGTCCATTTTGGCCACATTGGCACTAACGCTTAAAAACTGGTTTTTACTGTTAAAGTAAAACTGCGGACTGAGATTGATTTCTTTGCTCTGCAGCTTAATATCTTCACTGCTAAGAACAATGCCATCATTGCTAGCATCTAAAAACAGGGTGGCCGTTAACGTCGAAAAATCAATATTTTGCGGTAAAAGTTGGTCTACAGCCAAAGTGCTGTCGTCACTTTGCAAACGTATTTTGCCCTTATTATTTGACCATGTAATATTCGCTTTAGCCCCAGTTAAACCAGGCACAGCAGTGAGTTGCTGCCAAGAAATTGTGCTTAAATCGGCCTGTAAATTGAGCCCGTCCCGTAAACTCAAGCCTAACTGCAGGTTGTCGAGTTGGGCCTTAGGCTGCAATTTTTTAATCAAGTCACTGGTTGCTGAATCTAATAAAAGCGGAGTGAGCGCCACATAAGGGCTTAAATCAATTGGCTCTGCGTTAGCAATCGTGACATTGCCATGCTCATCTAATTTACTCAGCCAATTGGTGTTTGTCAGTTGATCATTAATTTGCAGCATAAAGTGGTCTAAATTCATGACCCAATCACTGCCGTCGGGCGCGGCGTTTATTTGTCCGCCCAGCACCGCAGCTTGAATCGTTTCATCATCCACCGCCCAACTAAAACGACTATTCGACAAATCTAACTGGATAGAGGTGAGCGCTTTTTGCCCAATACTGGCCCACATAACAAAGCTGCCACGACTTTCAGTTAATTGATATGGGGTGAGTAACCATTGATTAATCCAAGGTGATAAATCTAACTCTTCACCTTTAGCAAAAAAGGTTCCAGACAAGTCTTCGTCTTTGCCGTGCAAATCCAGAATAAATGAAGCTGAGTTCCGGGCAATTTCTTCTACTTGCATTTGCCCCTTACCTTGGTGCCGCCCTTCTTTGTTGATCCACGACACTTGGTCAATCAACACGGTTTGGCTGTCATTCGGGGTAATGAGAACAAAACTACTATCACTAATAGAGAACGACTGCAGTTGTTGCAAAAATAGTTTTTCGAGTGCCGCAACAATGGGATAGTCACTGTTTT
This sequence comes from Paraglaciecola sp., assembly GCF_030730205.1. Classification (GTDB taxonomy): domain Bacteria; phylum Pseudomonadota; class Gammaproteobacteria; order Enterobacterales; family Alteromonadaceae; genus Paraglaciecola. The sequence continues at coordinate 13,296 of NZ_JANQVQ010000046.1, read as the reverse complement.
CTTGTCGTAACGAGCCTAAATTAAGGGTGATTCGCATGCCTTGTAAATCAAATTTATTAGACTGAAATTGCCGTTGTAGTATCGAATCCCAAAAGTCTAATTCAATCACCGTTTCGGCTATATCCAACTGCACCGGAGATTCTGGGTCTTGCACTAATATCACGTCTTTCAACACGATAGCTGGGCCCGTACCTTGCCATTTAGCGGTGATAGTGCCAATGCTAAGTTCTGTTTCAAACTGTTTGCTTAGATAGTCCTCAAGAACGTGTTTTTGTTCATCGAGGTAAGGCAACGAAAAGCGCAATAAACTGAGCGCTACGGCGACCACGACTAAGCTCAGAGCAAATAAAGCCCAGATTTTTCTGACTATGTAGGCGACATAAAATGAAGGCTTGCGCATGTTGCTCTGTGGGTTTCCTTACATCATCACAACGTCAAATTGATCTTGGTTATATAACAATTCAGTATGTACCTTAATTTGTTTGGTCACAAAAACTTCTAACTCGGCCAACATGTGTGATTCTTCACCTAGCAAGGCTTCTGCTACTGCAGGTGAGGCGTACACCACAAATTTGTCAGCGTCGTAGGCGCGATTCACTCTAACGATTTCTCGCATAATTTCAAAACAAACTGTTTCGACTGTTTTGATTGAGCCGCGCCCCTTACAGACAGGACACTCTCCACACAAGATATGTTCTAAACTTTCGCGTGTTCTTTTGCGGGTCATCTCAATTAAGCCCAGCGCAGTAAAGCCATGGATATTAATTTTAGCCCGATCTTTTGCGGTAGCTGCCTCTAAACTATGCATCACGCGACGTTGATGATCTTGGTCTGTCATATCAATGAAGTCGATTAAGATCATGCCGCCTAAATTCCGTAAGCGTAGTTGTCGAGCAATGGCTAAGGTGGCTTCAATATTGGTGTTAAAGATGGTTTCTTCGAGATTACGATGACCAACAAAAGCACCAGTATTGATATCGATGGTCGTCATGGCTTCAGTTTGATCAATAATCAAATAGCCACCGGATTTTAAATCGACTCGACGCTCTAAGGAGCGCTGACATTCGTTTTCTACATCGTACAGATCAAAAATAGGGCGATCACCCGGATAGTACTCAAGTAAACGATTCAGCTCTGGCACGTATTCTTTAGTGAATTGTTGCAACTCTTGCAAAGACAATTTCGAGTCAATGCGAATACGGTCAAGGGTTGTGCCCACAAAGTCACGCAGAACACGACGAGCTAAGGGCAAATCTTCATACAAAATGTGCGATTTGTTTTTCATTCTTGAACGGATTTTTTCCCACAAACGGCGCAAAAAGTCGGCATCTTGCACTAACTCTTGCTCTTTTACGCCTTCGGCAGCGGTGCGTAAGATAAAACCACCATTTTCGCTGCAAAAACACTGTACTAGGGATTTTAAACGTTCACGCTCATTTTCGTCTTCAATACGTTGTGATACTCCAACATGAGTGACACTTGGCATAAACACCAAATAACGGGAAGGAATCGTAATATCGGTGGTTAAGCGCGCACCTTTGGTGCCAATTTGGTCTTTGACCACTTGCACCACAATGTTTTGTCCGTCTCTGACTAACTCACGGATATCGCGTTTAATGATGTGGCTGGTAGACACCTCTTCTTCTACTTCACTGTGTATCGCAATGTCCGAAGCGTGTAAAAAGGCGGCCTTATCTAGGCCAATGTCCACAAAAGCGGCCTGCATGCCAGGTAACACGCGGCTTACTTTTCCGCGATAGATGTTACCCACCAGCCCACGTTTGGTGTGCCTTTCAATATGAATTTCTTGTAAAATACCATTTTCAATTAGAGCAACACGAGACTCAGATGGCGTCACATTAATCAGTAGTTCTGCACTCATGGCTTATACCCTATTTTATTTAATAGTTGGCGGGTTTCAAACAATGGTAAACCTACCACTGCGCTATAACTGCCTTTGATACTTTGTACAAATTGGCCACCTATGCCTTGTATTGCATAACTACCCGCTTTATCCACAGGCTCACCCGAATGCCAATAGTCGCTAATTTGTTGCGCTGATAAGGGCCCAAATTTAACTTCGGTAGACACCACACAATGAACTTGCCCAGTATCCGTAGTAATAGCAAGCCCTGTGTACACATAATGGGTATTATCAGATAGTAAACTTAACATACGCTGAGCGTCGGCTTGGTCTTGCGGCTTACCCAGAACCGCTTGACCAATTGCCACGATAGTATCAGCACCAAGCACCGGCATGTCTTGCGCTGAATTCTGCCAGCCTAGGGCTGATTTAGCACAAGCCAGACGCCTGACGTAATCTTGGGGTGGTTCATGAGTAAACCGTGTTTCGTCTAAGTTTATGGGTAAGGTGTGAAACGCGATACCCATTTGTTGTAACAATTCAGCTCGACGGGGTGACTGTGAGGCTAGCAATAACATAGGCAAATCAACTTAAGCGTAACTGGCGGCGCAATTTACGCAATAACCAAAATAGCCAAGGCCAGATCACCATCGAACTCACTACAGGCCACATGTAGGTAATGAGAAAATAAACATCGGTGAGCATATGCTGCAACCAAAATACGATCAGGTTGTAAAAAGCAGATGTCACCCCGATAACAATAGCTTGTTGCCAGACCGAATAATTGCGCAAACGTTGATAGTTGGCTGCCAATACATAGATACTGACACACATCGCTAAACTGTGAACACCAAGGCTAGAGCCCAATAAAATATCAAGAATAAGACCGTTGATAAACGCAATACCGATGTTAACGCGATGGGGCAGGGCAAGGGTCCAATAACTCAATACCAGCAATACCCATTCAGGACGATACAGGTCAACGGATGCAGGCATGGGCATAATTTGTAATACCAATGCACACAGCAGACTAAGGGCAATGGCATATGCTCTAAATTGCATTAGGGGGCTTCCTCCTCAGCGCTTATTTGGCTATTTTCGTCGTCTTCAGACCATAAAAGCAGCAAATATTTTAAACGGTCAAGTTGGGCTACTGGTTTGGCTCGTACAACCGCAAAAGGTCGGGTTTCATCACGTACAATCGAGGTAATTTCTGCTACGGGATACCCTTCAGGAAACACTCTACCTAGACCGGAAGAAAGTAGTAAATCCCCTTCTTTGAGGTCGGCACTGTGCGATACATGCTGAATGTGCAGCTCATCTAAACTACCAGAGCCTGATACAACCAAACGCAAATTATTGCGTGCTACTCGCACTGGAATAGCATGGGTGATATCTGCGATCAGCAATACTCGGCTATTGGTTGAACTAACTTGCATGATTTGACCAACAATGCCGTTTTCATCCAGTACCGCTTGGCCTTCGTAGACGCCATTTAACGCGCCTTTATTAATCAAGATCTGATGACTATAGGGATTGTTATCTACCGCCATCAGTTCAGCTACTTCTTTACGGGTGTGTTGCTTAGCAGGAGAATTTAATAAGCGCCGTAAACGGCTATTTTCTTCTTTTAAAAATGTCATGCGCTGCAGCTCTTGGCTCATTAAGGTCGCTTGCAAGGTCAATTGGGCATTTTCATCAAGCAGTTGTTCATGAGAAGACAAGCGGGTTAGGCTGGCATCAATGAGTTCACCGGGCAAATTGGCTAGATACTGCAAGGGACTAACCAAAGAATTGAGGTAGACACGGGTGGTCCCAAACCCGTTAAATTTATGATCAAAAATGATAAGCGAAACAGATAAAATCAAGCCAAAGGCAAGCTTGTTTTGTAACGAGGGACCTGAAGAAAAAATCGGATTCATAAAGTAATGCCAGTTAGGTGACTTGGACTCTTTGGCTATCAAGCCACCTTGATTAAGAAGTTATTCGTAGCTAAATAAATCGCCTCCGTGTAAATCAATCATTTCGAAAGCTTTACCGCCGCCTCGTGCTACACAGGTAAGCGGATCATCTGCTATGACAACAGGAATACCCGTTTCTTCCATTAATAAACGATCTAAGTCTTTCAGTAAGGCACCACCGCCGGTGAGTACCATGCCGCGCTCAGAAATATCAGAGGCTAATTCAGGCGGCGATTGCTCTAATGCCACCATAACCGCTGAAACAATACCCGTTAAAGGCTCTTGCAAGGCTTCAAGAATTTCATTGCTGTTTAAGGTAAAACTACGGGGTACGCCTTCCGCTAAATTACGTCCGCGTACTTCAATTTCTTTGACTTCTTCAGCAGGATAAGCTGCGCCGATTTCGTGTTTAATACGCTCGGCCGTTGCTTCACCAATAAGTGAACCAAAGTTACGGCGAATATAAGAAATAATGGCTTCATCAAATTTATCACCACCAATACGCACTGATGACGAATACACAATACCGTTCAACGAGATAATAGCGACTTCAGTGGTACCGCCACCTATATCAACTACCATGGAACCTGTTGCCTCTGATACAGGTAAACCTGCACCGATTGCAGCGGCCATTGGCTCATCAATCAAAAATACTTCTCGCGCACCGGCACCCAATGCTGATTCACGAATCGCTCTGCGCTCTACTTGAGTAGAGCCACAAGGCACACATACCAAAACACGAGGACTTGGACGTAAGAAATTATTATCGTGAACTTGTTTGATAAAGTGCTGTAACATCTTTTCAGTCACATAAAAGTCGGCAATTACCCCATCTTTCATCGGACGAATTGCTTTTATGTTACCTGGCGTTCGACCCAACATACGTTTGGCCTCTGTCCCCACAGCAGCAACACTTTTCGGTCCCCCTGCTCTTTCTTGACGAATTGCCACAACCGAAGGCTCATTTAAGACGATACCTTTGTCTTTGATATAAATAAGCGTATTGGCTGTGCCGAGGTCGATTGATAAATCGTTGGAAAACATTCCTCGAAGCTTTTTGAACATGGAAGAAACCGCATCCTAGTTGGTGAGAGAGATAATCAGCAACTTTACCAATAGCCCCCTGAATGGGCAAGCAAACAGGTAAAACAAAAACATAAAAAGCGGGGTTTGAGCAAATAAATTAACTAGTTTCTAGAAATTCAGCCTAATCCGCACCAAGACTGGTGAAATAATAAGCTATTGCGTTGATTACATGATAATGACGACGGGCCGACTGAGTAGCTCATTAAGGTCACGCTATATTAAATTTGTTCTGGCCATAAGAGTATCGCCGGAGCCTTTTAACTTAATAACATTCACAAAGCTGATAGCAATGTCAGTTGAATATCTCACGCCATTGGATAACCCGGTCATTCCCCCTAAATTGCCCAAAGGTAATCACGGCATTGGGATAATCTACCCCTTCTGAACCCAGACAAGTACTGGCTTCGTTGCAAATATAACCGTCGGCATTCCAATCATAGTTAAGATAACTCGGCCACGCCAAAGGAGTAAGCACTGGATTAAGCCTCAATAGCACCTCACCGACTTGGCCCGGGGCGCTGAGAGTAAAATCGTTGTTATTCATTGGTACACCCGACAACAATGAGCCTGAGCTACTTACGGGGTCAATTAAGCCGGTCAAATCATTTGCGCTGGCATTACCGAATTTACTTAACAATAATTGCCCATTGGCTTCACTAAAATTAATGAGGCTATCACTGTCTAAGGTGTTCGTCAGCCACTGTCCACCTTGATAATACTGCGCAGAGAACGGCACCGTTAAAGAATCGGCAGCCGGCCCATGCGTCCCATTCATACTAAATCGACCAAAACGTAAATCAGCGCCACTCACATCGCCATACGTAAAATCGTTGCAGGTGTTATCCGCATAATTATCACGAAAACATACCCCGTTAATATCGGTAAAAAATGGCACATTTAATACGATATCTAGTAATGCACCAAAGGGATCTACTGGGCTATGCATAACCCCATTTTCATCTACTTTATTGTAGGTAATAGTGCTACCGGGTACTTCAACGAACACCGAACCATCGTAATTATTATCTCCAACGATTAAAGGTGTAGGGCTGTTGTTAACGGTCCAGTCACCGCCATAAACGCTCTTATCAACGTAAGTCAAATCAAGTGCTGAAGGACGCAGTAACCACGCTGAAGAGTCATTATTGAGAGTGGTGTCATCCAATGCATTTTTAGCGGCAATTTTGACAATTGGATTTTGTGAAAATGAGATAGCTTGGCCTACATACGTAAAATGCGTTTGCACATTAAGCAAGCTAGGCGAGCTAGACAGCGCTTCGACTGCATAATACGCCGGTATAAAGGGGTCTAAAGTCACCTCGCTGCGAGCACGGATAGGGTTACCGAGATAGCTGACATCCATGACATTTAAGCTTATTTGGCCTGTTTCTGTGTAGTAGGCCCCATTAAAAGCATACACGCCTTGGTTAAATTCGAGCGAATCAAGTGCGCTAAAGCCCTGCGCATCGAGGCTGCTGTTAATCACAGCACTGGCGCTTCCACCGTATTTGAATTGGCCATCGACTGTGCCTACAGCCAGCGGTGCAAGACGCTGGACTTTTAGTTTCAGTTGCTCAGGTTGGTAATTGGGTAAAAGATTATCTAGTGCACCATAGGCACCAATGTGAAATTCAAAGGGCGCACCCGCAGTAAATACACCTGAGTCACCCGCACCGCTTAATATCAGAGTATTTGGTGAAACGTTAAGCTGTAAATAGGCTGGATACACATCAACAAATCCTGTGCCACGAATAATCTGGGCACCATTTAAGGTGGTTTGAGCACTGAGTTTTAAGCGGCCTGCATCTCCATACTGGAGGCTACTCAACGAAGCTATACCATCAGAATTAAAGCTCAAATTTACGCTGCCTGTGCTTTCGCCATTCGCATTACTAATGGGAATAGCGGCCAATGGTGTTAAACAAGTATTAGGCGAGTCACAATCATAGCCAAAGGTAATCGCCCGACTGCCATTTAGTGCCGCTTTACACACACCATTGGTATTTTGCACCGCTCGCAGTTGAATATTGCTAAAGTTAGTTTCAGCTACCTGATCGGGTAAAATTTTATCGTTTACGGTAGCACCAATAAACTCAAAACCAGCGTCAACAAACTCGATATCACAGGTTTCAACGCTGCCTTTAAAGCAGCGTAAGGGGGCGTCTATTGATGATCCCGTTTTGCTCAAGGTATAACTGCCCGCGGTCACAATGCTTAAATTTACTGCTGTCGAACCAACGAAGTCGACGGTATCTGTTCCGTTCCATGTGCCCGGCGACAAAGTTAGACTGGTCGATTGATCGTACAGTGCAGCATCGGTGCAATCGCTGTCTGTGCATGCTTTGATAGTGACAACTTCTGTTTCGCAAGTTAAGCCCTGACCATCATGTTCAATCCGAAAATGGTCAACAAAATCGCAGGGCGCCAAGCTGTTCATATCATCAACAATGTCACTGTCCGCCTGCACGGTTTTATAAATTCTGACATCATCAAATTGCCCGTTGGCAGAGTTTTGTGTGCTGACGATACTGGGCGTGTATTCAGGATAAACAAAGATATAATTACTTCGGTTATCGCCTATGTACAAGGTGTTTAGTGGGGGGAGTTGCCCACTTAAATTTGATAATATCCGTGTGGCAACACGATTGCCATTGAGATAAAGCTGCACTTTGCCTACTTGCATGTCCCACGTGGCGGCGACATGTACCCAGTCATCAGCGGCGTAGTTTAGGCCAGTAGCACTGACCACTAAATCATCATCATTGGTATCTTCAATGCCAAATTGTAAGATACCGCTGCTCAAACTCATGTAAAACCACTTGGCTGATACAACGTCATCGGCAGGCCAAGTTGAAGCATCAAAGAGTTGCCGGGCGATTGCGTCGTTCCAAGGCGCATTACTGCGATACCAAAAGGAGATTGTTCCTCTGGAGCCAATATCATTTTTTACATTAATATTGGTGTTTAACGCGGTATTGCTAATAACAGATGAACTGCTCGGCACATCTAACACTCTACAGGATTTTTGATCACCCATCGGAAACTGAGAACTAACGTCGCCCAAAGGTGAGCCATGATTAGCGTTCAACGATGAATCTTGTACACTATTGCTGTTTTGCCAATCGCTCGCTTCAAATTCGTAAAATGCGATTAAGTTACTGCTAGACGCTTTTTCGCAAACCTTGGCAAAATCAAAATCGTTTAAAGTACTGCTTTGGTACCGTACCTGGACATACGGATTTAACTGTAAATTGTTACTCGACATTACCCCACTTACTACAGTGCTACTTCCAGCAATCATATTGCCATTAACGTAAATCAAGCCAGACGCTTTTGCATAACTGTTTAGGGTAAAATTGTTATACAAATTTAAGCTCAGTGCTGCATTCTCGCGCAAACCATTAATTTCGGTCTTCGAGCCTAATACCGCACTATTTTTTATATATAAATAAACCTCTCCTGCTCCCTCGACATTTATTTGAAGGTCGCCTTGGTTACTCGCCCCATCCATTGTAAGCTGCTCAACCCAATAGGTACCCGGTTTTAGATACAATTTCCCACGATTTTGAATTATCAGCTTCCTGATATAATACGTCGAAAAATCAGACGAAAATCGACCATAACCGCCATCAATATAAATATCACCAAAGAAATTAGTATCAGCAATCCCTTGCCCCAAGGTACCATTTGTTACGATATAGTTACGTGTACTGGAATTAGCAGGAAAGCTGGGCAAGGTTAAACTTGCAGCGGCAGAGCCTGTTGCGCTGCATTCAGCAGTGTCACAACTTGTCCCAATGGGACTATTCACATTAACGCGATAAAAAGGTAAAGCCGTGGAAGGTGGCGCAATAAATTTAGCCCCAACATCAATATACAACTGCCCTGATGACACATGACTTTGCGCCACAGAAGGAAAAACCGAATCACATTGCGGTAAACTAGGCGTAGTCGATTGGGTTCTGATAGGCAAGCTAAAATACACTAAGCTGTCACTATAAGGGGCCGATGTCCAAATCCAGCTGGCGCTGGATGATATACTGGGTCTGGTTCCCCACGGACTGACTCCATTAGTACCTTGAATACGCGAAGGGGCAGTATAATTACCCCAACCCGTTTTACTCACTTTCCAATTGCTAACATCGCTATTAACCGCAGATTGCCCATTACCAAACACGTGTCCACTGCCACTGAGATTAAACTGCCCGATAAATCCAGCAATGTCGCCGTCATTTCTAGCGACAATATGCAGATAATAGTTTTTATCATTATCTAAGTTGTAATCGAAGGTATATGTCGTACGCCAGTCACTTCCAGACCCCAGATAAACCCCGCGCACACTATCATCAGTACTAAAATAAACGTCAAATCGGTTGTCTGCCGTCAGATACCCTTTGATTGAGCTTGCAGCAGCAAATTCCGACCAAAAGAGTGACAGCAACAAAAGCGATAAGACGTTGTGTAGGTTTCGTTGAAATCTCTTTTGCCAAGCTGGATTCTGCATCTTAAGCCTTCCGCCTTTTACAGCATCGCATCGATGTAAAGTGTGCGACTAACCACTATCTTGCCCACGATACATTGTCCGGTGCTGGTAAATTGATAGTAGTTTTTTATAATTAAATCATCTTGTACCACTTTACTCACCACCGAGGTATTGTAGGCACAATTTTCCAAGCCTGGCACATCGCCAAAAGAATAAGATGCGGGGCTTACACAATAAGCTGGCTGAGGATCTGATAAGGGGAATGTGACAGCCAATTGGCATTCAATGCCTGCTTTAGCGGCATTTAGCGCTCTTTGACCCAACACTTCATAGCTCACTGCTTCACTCGCTGTGGATAACAATTTTGTCAATGCCACACCCAAAAAAGCCATAACCACAATAACAAACAAGGCTAAGACCAACATACTCCCCCGACTGCCCCTCTGACCATGTAAATATCTTACGTTAAGGCGCATTGGGAATATGCACTTCAAGATTGTAATTAATCTGCTCTTTGTTCAATTCAAAAGCCAGTTTAATATTCACTAAACCATTGCGATCTTCCGTTGCGCCAGACATTGCGAAAGGTAGTTGAGTTGTCTGACTTAGATCATTTTTAATTTTTTCAGCCATCACGTCCCCCCCTGTTAGATATAAGGTTTGCTCGGTTTTAATCGTATCTTCATGACGAGAGATTGTGTCATCATTCACACAAAAACTGATGCTCTTGCGACCAAAGTACATCCGAGATGCCGGCGACTGACCTTGAAAACTATCATCCACTGTTAACTCTACTACATTACTGCTGCTGCCTATGGTATTGCAGTTGCCGTCACCATCCGCTAGCCCGTTATTGTCAGCATCAATATTAGATGAGCAAGCTAAAATAGAACGGCGTTTTTCACTGGCGCTAGCGTAAATATCAGCATCAGTTGTGGGGTAAACAAAGGCGTAATCATTCGCTTGTAAATTAAACTGCGCGGTATTGCCCGCTATCTCCACCACTCTTGCACGCAAATCGGTATTCGGAAAAACGGGTATCCGTGTATAAAACGCCACCCATTCGGCTGGTACAAATTCTAAACACTGAACCTCTTGGCTGAGATCATGTTTTATTCTTAAACTGTTAGGGATCGATTTACGCAGTTCTCGATTTAAGCGCTCTATCACAAAACGACTTTCGCTCAACAATTGATCACGCTCAGTTGTGCCCGCATAGATTTCAAACCCTTTGCGTAAAAAAGCGGAAATACCAATCGATACTATCGCCAACACTACAATGACCGTGACTAATTCAATAAGTGTTAGACCGGATTGTTTATTACGAAAACGTGGAACTCTGGGCATCAGTAGTTGCTCCGGTAACTACTAAAGATAAGGGCTTGCTGAGTGGGGCTTGTGATAGAAATTTGGATATACTTCGTATTACCCACATAATTGCTGTTGCCTGAACTGATGGCATCATCAACGCCATCCATGTTGTCATCATAATAAACCACAACCTGAGCACGAAAGCCCTGATAAAGGGCATCACCGTCAATGCTTACCTCTGTTCCGAAACTATTTTTGATATCAGCGCCCTCTTCGTCAAGGCCGTTGTAATCATCAACATCATTATAATGTGTCCGCGACTCACTGCCATCAGCACCTAAGCTGTTAGACGCTGTGCAGGGATTGGCGTTTTCATTGCAGCGGGCTTCGCCGCCTACTCTAGAAGATTGTTGATCAAATGATTTACTCGATATCTCATTCATCATGGATTGCGCTAGTTCAGTCGCTCTAACTTGCAATATAGGATCTGCACTTCGACTCGCTTGCGGCACAATCAAAGCAGCAAACAGACTTAAGGCTACAGCAAAAACCACAATGCCTATTATTAATTCGATTAAGCTAAATCCGCCATGAAGGCGTGAATGGCTAACAAGCATGCACGTATCCTTGGGCTTCTACGCACACTGACACCGTTTTCTCGCCTAGGACATCAATTTTACAACCCGCTGCACAGTTTGTTTCTGCAGTTAAAGGCCGCCCCAAGTTATCAAAACCAATAAAATCAAGTGGAACACTACCATCTGTGACGGCGCTAAAAGACACATTATTGGCCAACATTTCAGCGTCACTAGTGAATAGATTATCTGGATTGCTGGTGTCGATGATAGTACTGCAGGTATCACTACTGGCACCACCGGTGTAATTTAATGATGGCGGCCCAAAGGAAGAAGGCGAGGAATCAAAATTCACTTGAAAGCAATAACCAGGTCGGGTGTCATGCATTGCTCGGGTTTGCATGACTCGTAATACTGCAATAACTTTCGCTTGATAAACATACTCAGCAAAACCATTACCACCAATAAAACGACTGCCAACGAAAACCGACAGTACACCTATCAAAATAACGACAGTAATAAGTTCAACCAAACTAAAACCACGTTGTTGACCAGCCCTTGGTTTAGGTGCCATATACATCACGAGTTTGTCGTATTTAACAAAAAGGCCATTAAAATCACTTTAATGGCCTAAAAAATATCAAGATTGATGACGGTTAATTACATCCATCAGTCTTGGCGGTGATAGTGGGGGTTGCACCAGAAGCAGCATCGGTATACAAAATAAAGCAGCCTGCATCAGAGCTAGAATAGTCATAACTGGTGTCATCAAAACCGTAAAAAGTCAACGCTATCGAACCTGCAGCTGGACTACCACTTCCTGCGCTGCCTGTTCCTAAGGTTGAGCTTGGAGCAAATTCACCGTCTAGCTCTAACAGATCAAGAATATCACTACCAGATGTCGTTTGGTCTGCAGCCAAATAACCATTAACTAAATCGTAGTCACTTCCATTTACGGCAACAGTGCCAGTTGCTGCTGTTTCGCCAGCAATTAGGGCTTTACCATACACTATTGAATTTACTGATTTTAATGACGCTTCTACTGCGCTAATGGTCGCACCTTTGGCATCATTCTGAATATCAAGAAACTTAGGCGCAGCAGTGACGGCTAAGATGCCTAAAATCACAATGACGATAATAAGTTCGATTAACGTAAAACCTTTTTGCTGTTGCATGTTGCTGTCCTCAAAAGAAATTTTAATATTTTCAGCTATAACCTTGGTTTATAACACTAAAAGCTTAGCGTATACCAGCATCTATAATTATCTCGTCTTATCCAAAGGTATGATTAATTATTACTAAACACAATGACTTGGCCTATTCGTGGATCATAAATAAAGCCATTGCCACTTAAATTGTCATTGGGTTCATTACTTTGGTTTTTGATGGTTTGCGTTAAATAATAATAACAAACGTCATTCCCCCCTGCGCCAGTCCCTGCTCGAAGATTAGTAAAATAACGATAATTGTCAAAGGGTCTATTGTCCCAATCTGAAGAAATAGTTGGTGCACTTTGCATAATCAAATTGAAAATACTTTCACAGTCCAAGGTGCTCACTTGATTGTCTTCCGAACTACTATCGGTATCTAACTGGCCTGTGGGATAACCCGTATCCTTGTCTACCCCAATCTGAATACCGTTGATAGAAACAAAAGTAGAATTAGTCCCGTTATTTTCTTGCGGGCGCCCTTCCAACTCCCATTGCGCTCGCACAAGGCCAACAGCAGAAGCAAAACCACCTGCAACACCATCGACGGTAGCATCTTCAGCATCTTTTGTAACATCTAACAATCTGGGCAACGCAGTGGCGGCCAACAAGCCCAAAATCACCACCACAATCACCAACTCAATTAAGGTAAAACCTTTTGTGTGTTGCCTTGCTGACATAAACCTTGCTGCACTACTATGTTGAATGTTATTCATTTAAACCTCTGAATACGTTTTAAATTACTGTTACTGACTAATGCTTAATCACTTCACCGGTGAACACTTTATATTCGAAATACTGCCCCGTT